>DAONOU010000328.1:0-2595 GCA_035409265.1 Arachnia sp.
CCTAGCGCCCCCATCAGCCACCACGGCCACAGCATCCTGCGGCCCGCCTCCACAGGCGCGGCGTCCACGTCGACGGCGACGGTGCGAGGCTTCCGGGGTGCCCTCACGCGCGTCCTCCTGTCACTGCCGCCTGGCGCATGGTCTTTCGTCCCCCGGTAGTGTTGCCCCAGAACTCACGAGATCCGCGCGTCATGGGAGGTGCTGACATGTCTGCTGGCGAGCCGCTTCGCCCCCGCCGTGGCTGGCAGCCCGACGAGGATCCGGACGACCCGGTCGTCTCGGACGATACCCCAGAGCCGGCGCCCAGCCCCGCGCGACGCGGCGCGCTCGCCGATCCGCCCGAGGATGCCGGCGGCGGCGCGGACGCACCCCGAGGCGATGCGCCGCAGGACGATGTCGCCGAGCCGACCGCCAATCCGTTCGCGCGCCCCGGCTCCGAGGCGGCCACGCAGGCCGCGCCGCCCGTTCCCGTGCTCCCGCTCTCCGACACGCCCATCCCGGCGCCCGTCTTTCCGCGCTCCTCCGGCGAGTTCGCCGACTCCCCCAGCCCCGCGCCGCGCCGGTCCGCGCTGTCGTCGACCACCCCGGTCGAGGCCGAACCCGTCGCCGCGGCCCCGCACTGGTTCAGGGAGCATCGCCGCACGCTCCTCGCCTGGGGCGTCGGCGGGCTGGCGCTCGCGCTGATCGTCGCCGTCGTCGTCTCGCTCGTCGTGCGCGGCGGCCGCACCACCGCTCCCCCGAGCGAGTCCCCGACGCCGTCGGCCACCCAGACCGCCGTGCCCGACGCCGCGTCCGCCGCCGACCTCGTCACCGTCGCGGACCTCGAAGGCGTCGCGGAGGGCGCGTGGGCCGTCACGGGCACCAGCCACACCGCCGCGGAGCACGACGGCCGCGTGGCCTGCTTCCAGACCAACGAGGACGCCGCGAACCCCACGTTCAGCGTCCAGCGCACGCTGGCCACCTCCGAGAAGGATCCGGTGGCGGCGCTGCACCGCATCGACGCGTTCGCCAACGAGGCGGTCGCGAGCATGGCCTTCGAGGAGCGGGTCGCCGTGCTCTCCGCCTGCTCCGAGGTGCCGGCTCAGCTTCAGGGCGCGAACGAGGTTGCAGGCCTCGCGCCCGAGGCCTTCCAGCTCACGGTCCTCTTCCAGGAGGAGAAGGACCGCTACCACACGGTGCTGCTGACCCGCTCCGGCGCGGTGCTGCAGGTGCTCGACGTCACCCAGGTCGGCAGCCCCGTCGACCCGGAGACGCTCGCCGCGGCGTTGACCCGGCCGCAGACGCAGCTCTCCGAGCGCCAGGGCGAGCCCGCCCCCCAGGGCGTGACGGTCTCGCCCGCGGAGCTCCCGGCAGTCGCCCCCGAGGGGTGGCTCATCCCCTCCGATCTCCCCCGCATCCGCGCAGGCATCGGCCGCTGGAACATGACGCCCCCCGGCCAGCTGAAGAGCACGGGCATGGGATGCGAGTCCATGACCCTGGTCAGCGAGCCCGGCCCGAAGGAGAGGGCGCAGGCCACCTACCTGATGACCCAGGACGACGAGGCCCCCGACACCTTCGGCATCGACGAGATGCGATTCACGTTCAGCAAGAAGAAGACCGCGGGCGCGTTCGTCAAGAAGCTGGGCAACGCCCTCAAGTCCTGCAAGGACAGGTCTCCGGGGGCGAACGTCCAGGAGCAGGAGGAGGTCGAGACCGAGACCGCCGACGGCAAGGCCACCTCGCGGCTGTTCGTGATCAACATGGCCACGTCGGACACCAAGTCGGTGACCTACCAGCTGATCGTGAGCCAGGTGAACAAGACGGTCACCTACTCGCTCATCACCGTCGCCGACGACTACCGCTTCGCCGACGAGCAGCTCGCCGACCTGGCAGCCCGGACGGCGATCCGCGCCGCCCAGGGCTGACCCGCACTCGGCGAGCCGGTTGCGTCGACGAGGTCGCCGCTACCGTGTCGAGGCGACCCGCAGGTGCGCGATCGCGTCGCGCGCGAGCTGAGCGGTCAACGACGGCGTCTCCCCGACCACGACCCCGGCGGCCTCCAGGGCCTCCTTCTTCGCGGCCGCGGTGCCCTTCGATCCCGTGATGATGGCGCCTGCGTGACCCATGGTCTTGCCGGGCGGGGCCGTGAAGCCCGCGACGTAGCCGATCACCGGCTTCGAGATGTTGGCGGCGATGTACTCGGCCGCCCGCTCCTCCGCGTCGCCGCCGATCTCGCCGATCATGACGATCAGGTCGGTGTCCGGGTCCTCCTCGAACGCCTGCAGGACGTCGATGTGCATGGTGCCGACGACGGGGTCGCCGCCGATGCCCACCGCCGTGGAGAAGCCGTGGTCGCGCAGCTCGTACATCATCTGGTAGGTCAGCGTGCCGGACTTCGACACCAGGCCGATCCTGCCGGGCCCGGAGATGTGAGCCGGGATGATGCCGACGTTCGACTTTCCGGGAGAGATCAGGCCCGGGCAGTTGGGGCCGATCACGCGGACCCCGGCGTCCCGGGCGGCGGCGAGGAACTCGACCGAGTCGTGCACCGGGATGCCCTCGGTGATGACGACGACGAGGCCCACCCCCGAGCACGTCATGGAGTCCGCATCATGA
>DAONOU010000329.1:0-2591 GCA_035409265.1 Arachnia sp.
CAGGGTGGGGGTTTTCATCGAGGTGAGCAGATGGCCGAAGAAGCGCTGCTTGGCGCTCTCGAAGGCCGAGCGGGCGGCGGACTTGGCCTGCCGATTCAGTGTGCCGGTGGCGCCGGTGATATTGGCTGCCTCCATCGCCGCGTCGAGGTGGTTATGGATGATGGCAAATGCCCCGGCATAGGCATCGTAGATGCGGGTCTGCTCGAGGGTCAGCGCGTGCTCGACCAGCTCGTATTCCACGCCGTCGAAGGAGAGCGAGCGGGCGGTGTAGAGGCCGAGCGCGCGCAGGTCGCGGGCCAGCACCTCCATCGCCGCGACGCCGCCGGCCTCAATGGCTTCCACGAACTCGGCCCTGGTCGAGAACGGAAAATCCTCGCCGCCCCACAGGCCGAGCCGCTGGGCGTAGGCGAGGTTGTGGACCGTGGTGGCGCCGGTCGCCGAGACATAGACGACGCGGGCGTTCGGCAGCGCGTGCTGGAGCCGCAGACCCGCGCGGCCCTGCTGCGAGGCGGCGACGTCGCCGCGTTCTCCCTTGCCGCCACCGGCGTTCTGCATCGCGTGCGCCTCGTCGAAAATGAGGACTCCATCGAAGTCGGAGCCCAACCATTCGACGATCTGCCGGACGCGCGAAACCTTCTCGCCACGGTCGTCGGAGCGTAGCGTGGCATAGGTCGTAAACAGGACGCCTTCCGGCAGCGTGATCGGCCGCCCCTGCGGGAAGCGCGACAGCGGCGTGACCAGCAGGCGCTCCATGCCGAGCGCCGACCAGTCGCGCTGCGCGTCCTCGATCAGCTTGTCGGATTTGCTGATCCACACCGCCTTGCGGCGGCCCTGGAACCAGTTGTCGAGAATGATCGCGGCGGACTGACGCCCTTTGCCGACGCCGGTGCCGTCACCGATCATGAAGCCGCGCCGGAAGCGCGCGGCGTTCGTCGCATCCTCGCGCGCGGCGGTGACGACATCGAAGGTGGCGTCCACCGTCCACGATCCGGCAAGATGATCGGAGTGCGCCTCGCCGGCATAAATGACGGTCTCGAGCTGCGCGTCGGACAGCCGCTCGTGGATATTGACCGGGAGGTGCGGCCGATAGCTCGGTCTGGGCGGGGCGACCGAAGCCATCGCCGCCGATTGCACCAGCCTGGTGGGGTGCGCCTGAGAACCGGCAATACGGATCGCCTGCAATCCGTATTCTTCATAGATGCCGTCGGACAAACGGCCGCCTTCGCCTGCTAGGCCGTCCTGGGTCTCGTAGGCGAGTGGCAGGCCCTCCAGCTCGGCCATCGGCACGGCTGCAGGGACGGCCTTGGCGGTGCGGTTGATATAGCCGCGCACGCTGCGAGGGGCGGAAGCCGCGACAGTCGGGACCGTGAGGGAGGGATCGACGGCGAGCCGTGTCGGCAGATGATCGTCGAGCCAGCCCAGCAGCGTGGCGGCGTCCGAGGCAACGCCGGGTGCGGCCGGGAACACGGCCGGATCGTCGGCGGGCCGCTTGTCGATGACGGTCAGCCGCGTCGGAAACGTCGTGCCGTGTTTGGCATAGACCGCGCCGTCGATGGCGGCGGAGAAGACGATGCGCCCGCGCGCCTGCAGACGAATGAAGGCGTCCCGCCAGGCCAGATTGTCGGGCGCGAAGCTGGCGCCGGTGATCGACACCAGTCGTCCGCCGGGCGCCAGACGCGCCAGCGCCGAGGCGACATGGCGATATGTGGTGTCGGCTATGCGGCCTTCGACATTGGCCATTGCGGAGAACGGCGGGTTCATCAGCACGACGCTGGGCGTGACGGCGGGGTCGAGATGATCGTCGATCTGCGCCGCGTCGAAGCGGGTGACGGGAATGGCCGGGAAGAGAAGCGACAGCAGGCTGGCGCGGGTGTCGGCCAGCTCGTTGAGGACGAGCGCGCCGCCGGCGATCTCCGCGAGGATCGCGAGCAGGCCGGTACCCGCCGACAGTTCCAGCACCCGGTCGGCCGGAGTGATTGCCGCGGCGTGGGCGGCGACCAGGCCGAGCGGGATCGGCGTCGAGAATTGCTGGAAGGTCTGGCTCTCCGTCGACCGCCGCGTATGCGTCGGCAGAAGGTTGGCGATTTTCGACAGCGCGGAAAGGCGGGCTGCCGGAGACCCGGCTTTGCGGAAAAGCGCACGTCCGTATTTGCGGAGGAACAGGACGGTCGCCGCCTCGCAGGCGTCATAGGCCGTCTTCCAGTCCCAGGCGCCGGTGGCGTCCGAGCCTCGACAAGCGGTCTCCATCGCCGCACGCAGGGAGGCGGCATCAACGCGCTCGCCTCGTTCGAGATGGGGCAGCAGTAGACTGGCGGCGGTGAAGATGGCCTCGGCGGGTTCGGGATTGGAGCCGAGCGGAATCGGCGCGGCGGCGGACGCCGTCGCGGATGCGGAAATCAGGGTCATGATGTGAGCCTCGGGAGAGCGGGAACGGACGAGCCGCGCGGCGCTCTCTCTCGACCGCACCGGCTCAAACCCGTCCCGGCCGCCCTCTCACTCTCGGGACGCTGGCATGGAAAAAGCGCCCGACCGTGAGGGGGCGCTTTTCCGGGGATCAGCTCCAATGTCCTTCCGCGATCTCGCCGGCGACG
>DAONOU010000330.1:0-2587 GCA_035409265.1 Arachnia sp.
CGACATCGACGGGGTGCCGCTGCACAGGGACGACATCGAGTTCGCGCCGCTGTCCCGGCACGACGGGCACCCCAACTCGATGATCCTGTACGCGCTGGTCGGCGCCGGGGACATCGTCGAGGAGACCTACCTGTCGGTCGGGGGCGGCTTCATCCGCCGGGTCGGGAGCGAGCCGACCCCGCCGTCGCGCCGCCCCGTGCACTCCTATGCGAACATGGCCGAGCTGCTGGAGCTGGCCGAGGGGCGCTCGATCGCCGAGGTCGCCTGGGAGGACGAGGTGGCCTTCCACGGGGCGGAGGGCGCACAGCGAGGCCTGGACGAGATCTGGCGGGCGATGCGCGCGTGCGTCGAGCGCGGCCTCCACGCCGACGGCGTGCTCCCCGGCGGGCTGAACGTGCGGCGGCGCGCCGCCGCCGGCTGGCGCGCCCTCACGGAGGCCGGGGTCTCGCGCCAGTCGGGCGAGGCGCTGGCGATGTACGCGCTGGCCGTCAACGAGGAGAACGCCTCCGGCGGCCGCGTCGTCACGGCCCCGACGAACGGCGCGGCCGGCGTGCTGCCCGCGGTGCTCTACTACGCGACGGTGGAGCGAGGCTTCCCCGCCGACGCCATCCGCACGTTCCTGCTCACGGCCACCGCCGTCGGCTCGATCTTCAAGGCCAACGCCTCCATCTCCGGTGCCGAGGCAGGCTGCCAGGCCGAGGTGGGCAGCGCCTGCGCCATGGCCGCCGCGGGCCTGACCGCGACCCGCGGCGGCACCCCGGCGCAGATCGAGAACGCCGCCGAGATCGCCATCGAGCATCACCTCGGCCTCACCTGCGACCCCGTCGGGGGCCTCGTCCAGATCCCGTGCATCGAGCGCAACGCCATCGCGGCGTCGACGGCGCTGATGGCCACGCGGCTCGCCCTCCTCGGCGACGGCACCCACGTCGTGCCGCTGGACACCACCATCGAGACCATGCGCCAGACCGGCGCCGACATGTCCGAGAGGTACAAGGAGACCAGCCGCGCGGGGCTCGCGGTCAACGTCGTCGAGTGCTGATTTCACAACGTTGGACAAGCCGCGCGAACCCGGGTTGACTATGCCGGTGAGTCGCGTACGCAACCCCATGTTGGTGACCCTACTCGGGCTTCGCGGCAACGGCCGCGCGTCCGTGTACACCGAGCCCCTGTGGGGCCTCTCGATGATGCTGGTGCTGCCGTACGCGTCGGTGTTCATGCTGGCGTTGGGCGTCCACGACGCCCAGATCGGCCTGCTCGCCACCATCTCGATGCTGTCCCAGGTGGTCTTCGGGCTGCTCAGCGGCGTCATCACCGACAAGCTCGGGCGGCGGATGACCACCGCGGTCTTCGACATCGTCGCGTGGGTCATCCCCTGCCTGATCTGGGCGTTCGCGCAGAACTTCTGGTGGTTCCTCGCCGCCTCGGTCGTCAACGGCGCGTGGCAGGTCACGCAGAACTCGTGGGACTGCCTGCTCGTCGAGGACGTCGACCGCGAGGAGATCCCCAAGGTCTATTCGCTGATCAAGGTGGCGGCCGAGTTCTCCGCCCTCTTCGCGCCGATCGCGGCCGTGCTCGTCTCCAGCCTCGGGCTCGAGCTCGCCGTCCGGATCCTGTACCTGAACGCCTTCTTCATCATGAGCTTCAAGATCTGGCTGCTCTACCGCTACACCACGGAGACCGCGACCGGACGCGTCCGGATGGAGCAGACCCGCGGCGTGAGCATCTGGACGTCGCTGTCGGAGTACCGCGGGGTGCTCGGCCTGATCGTACGGTCGAAGGGCACCATCTTCTCGCTCATCATCGCGGCCATCGTCGGCGCGGTCGCACTGGTCAACGGCACGTTCTGGCAGGTGGTGATCAACCAGCGCCTCGACGTCCCCGACGCGCTGCTGCCGTTCTTCCCGATGGTCCGCTCTCTGCTGTCCGTGCTGTTCTTCTTCACGCTGATCCCGCGGCTCACGCACGCCAAGCACCTGAAGGCGCCGACGCTGATCGGCTTCGGGGTCTACCTCGCGGGGCAGCTGCTGCTGGTGGGCATCCCCTCCCCCGACGGCGCTGCCGCCGCGTCCACCTACGCGCTGCTCGCCGTCTGCCTGATCCTCGACGCGTTCGGCGGCGGCATCCTCTTCATGCTGGCGGAGTCGCTGGTGGCGCTGCACGTCGACCAGCACGAGCGCTCGCGCGTGATGGCCATCCAGCGCACCTGCGTGATGCTGGTCACGGCCCCCTTCGGCTGGATCAGCGGGTGGCTGTCGAGCATGGACCGCAGCTGGCCGTTCCTCCTGACCTCGGCTCTGCTGGTCCTCGGCCTGATCGTCGCGGGCCGGTTCTGGGTGACGACGCACACCGTCGACGGCGACCTCACCCCCTAGAACTGACTACCCCGTTCTAGGGATGGGCGGCACAAGCGGACCCGCGTAGGCTTTCCTGTGAAGGTCCACGCCCATCCCCAGGGGGACAACATGCCCGAGATCACCGCCCGCACCAAGCCTCTCCTCGCCACCGCGGCCGTCGCCGCGCTGCTGCTGCCGGGATGTGCCCCCGCCGAGAGCCCCGCCACGACGCCTCCCGCTCCCCCGAGCACCTC
>DAONOU010000331.1:0-2578 GCA_035409265.1 Arachnia sp.
CGTCGCCGTCCGCGCACTCAGCAACTCAACCGAGAAGAAGGAACAGCCCGCCCCGCGGGCCAAGCAGGACCGGCGCCAGGAACCGGGCCCCAAGCGGTTCACCGTGCCGGACTACGACTCCGCGCCGTCGACGGAGCGGGCACCGAATCCCAAGGCCCCCAAGGCCGCGGCGAAACCCCAGGCATCCGGCACGGGCCGGCCCGATGCCCCACCCGCCCCTGGCCAGGGCGGATACCCCGGTGACTACGCGCGGCTGCCCGAGATCGCCTACCAGCCGCGCCGCGACGACAACCCCGACCCGGGCGAGATCGTCTGGACCTGGGTTCCCTACGAGGAGGATCACGCGCAGGGCAAGGACCGTCCGGTTCTCCTGATCGGGCGCGACGGCGGATGGCTGCTCGGGCTCCAAGTCACCTCGCAGGACCACGACCGCGACGCCGCACAGGAGGCGCGCGCCGGCCGCTACTGGCTGGACATCGGCACCGGCGAGTGGGACCGGCAGGGCCGAGCCAGCGAGGTGCGCGTGAACCGGATCGTGCGGATCGATCCCGACGGCGTGCGCCGGATCGGCGCCATCCTCGACCGGCGCGTGTTCGACGCCGTCGCCGCCGAGGTCCGGCATCATTACGATCGTTGAGCCGGGCGCACGCGCGTAGCGCCGTGCCCGAGTCGAAACGTTCCGCCGCTGGTGAACGACCGCGCTTCTGATTCGGGGATTTTCCGCGCGCCCTGATTGAATGAACCACGCACGTTCAAGGAGCCGACATGATCACCGTGACGGACCTCACCAAGGTCTATTTCCAGGGCAAGCGCGAGGTGCGCGCCCTGGACAACGTGTCGTTGACCGTGCCCGCCGGCTCCATCCACGGCATCATCGGCCATTCGGGCGCGGGCAAGTCGACGCTGGTGCGCTGCCTGACCCTCCTCGACCGCCCGACGTCGGGCACCGTCGAGATCAACGGCGTCGACCTCACCGCTGCCCGCTCGGACGCCCTGCGCACCGCGCGCCGCCGGATCGGGCTCGTGTTCCAACAGGCGAACCTGTTCGACTCGCGCACCATCGCCGACAACGTCGCCTACCCGCTCGAGCTGATCGGTGCCGAGAGGAAGAAGCGGCGCGCGAAGGTCGATGACCTCCTCGGCCTGGTCGGCCTGGGGGACGCGGGCGAGGCCTACCCCTCTCAGCTGTCCGGCGGCATGCGCCAGCGCGTCGGCATCGCGCGGGCGCTGGCCACCGACCCCGACGTCCTGCTCTTCGACGAGCCCACCTCCGCGCTCGACCCGAAGACGACGGACGAGATCCTCGACCTCATCGTGCGGCTCCGCGCGCACGCCGAGCTGGCCGTGCTCGTCATCACGCACGAGATGCACGTCGTCAAGCGCATCTGCGACTCGGTCTCGCTGCTCGATGGCGGCCGGATCCTGGAGTCCGGGCCGCTGACCGACGTCGTGCGCCAGCTCGACGGCAGGCTCAGCCAGGCGCTGCTCGGCATCCCCCCGCACGCCCCCGTCGGCCACTTCCCCGGGACGCTGGTGGACGTACTGTCCTCGGGCGACAAGGCGGCAACCCCCGTCGTCGCCCACACCTCCACCGTGGTCGGCGCGGAGTTGAACATCCTGGCCGGCTCGGTCGAGCACCTGGCCGGGACCACGTTCTCGCACCTGCGCATCGCCGTTCCGCCGGGCACCGACCCGCAGGCGGTCATCGCCGCGCTGCGGGCCCAGGGGGCCGACGCGCGGCTCACCCGCCCGGAAGAGCTGGAGGCTCGGCGATGATCCTGCTCGACGCGCTCGGCGACTTCCTGAACAACCCGGCCATCGCCAAGGCGACCCTGCCCGCGCTGTGGGAGACCATCGTCATGGTGGGCCTCTCCGGCATCTTCACCATCCTGCTTGGCCTGCCGCTGGGCGTGGTGCTGTTCGTCACCAAGCCGGGCGGAATGGCGGAGCACCGCGCGCTCAACTTCGTGCTGTCCAGCATCGTGGTCAACATCACCCGCTCGTTCCCGTACGCGATCTTGATGATCTCGCTGATGCCGCTGGCCAAGCTCCTCGTGGGCACGGCCATCGGGCCGATCGCGGCGTCGATCTCGCTGACGATCGGCGCCATCCCCTTCTTCGCCCGGCTGGTGGAGACCGCCCTGCGCGACGTGCCCGCCGGCAAGCTGGACGCCGCGCACGCCATGGGATCGACGCGCATGCAGTCGATTCGCAAGGTGTTGATCCCCGAGGCGATGCCCACGCTGGTCGACGGCGTCACCACGACGCTGGTCACGCTCGTCGGCTATTCGACGATGGCGGGCCTGATCGGCGGCGGCGGCCTCGGCCGCCTCGCCTACAACTACGGCTACCAGCGCTTCCAGCCCGACGTGATGATCTTCCTCGTGGTGCTCATCATCGTTATCGTGCAGATCATCCAGTTCGCCGGCGAGCGCATCAGCAAGGCCGTCGACCACCGCTGACCCCCGAGTCCACCGGCCCGAATCCCTCGGCCGGCCCCATAATCGGTCAACTTGTTGTTGGCCCCGAGCACAAGGAGAAATCCCGATGCGAAAGATTATCCCTACGATTGCCGCCT
>DAONOU010000332.1:0-2558 GCA_035409265.1 Arachnia sp.
GCTGCTGGCCTTCCCGTCCTAGAGATCGCCGACCGAGACAAGGTTCCCTTTCCGGGCTTCGACCGGGTCCTGCTGACCCACCACGAACTAACAGAGATGGTCGAGAGCCATCGATACGCGGACTGGCGCGTGGCGCTCAGCCAGGTGCAGGGGATCTACCTGATCACCGACTCGTCAACCGGCAAGCACTACGTCGGCAAGGCCGACGGCGGCGAGCGCATCATCGGACGATGGCGCTGCTACGCAAAGGACGGCCACGGTGGCAACGTCGCCCTTCGGGACCCGGCACGCGCGAGCAGTCGCGTCGCGGGCATGTCGAGCCCGACAACCGATCACTCTCGGCACTTCGTCTACAGCATCCTGCGCGTGTTCGGCCCAAGCACCCCGTCATCCGAGGTGGACGGCGCGGAGTCCCACTACAAGCGAGCGTTGATGACGCGGGGGTTTGGCCTCAACAGGAACTGATCGCTTTCGGGTCGCGGCGCGACACCAGGGTTGACACCCGAGGCCGAGGTCAGGCACCGAGGAGCGCCAGGGGGACGACGGCGACCCCGTCGGGGCGTCTGTACGCCGTCGAGCCGGTCGTCACAACGACAAGGTCGACGACTCGGCCTGGCAACTGGTCCCGGAGCCAGAGCAGATGCCTCACGTCGGAGTCGGTCACCGCGGGGGCCAGCTTGACCTCGATCCCGAGGATCTGACCCTCAGCCCCTTCCACGATCAGGTCCACCTCGCGATCCCCGCCGTGCAGCCGAAGGTGGCTGACCCTCGCCTCGGCCGCCTGGGCCGCAACCCTCACGCCCAAGGTGACAAGCGACTCGAACAACGGCCCCATCATGTGGGCTCCTCCCGGCCCGAGCAGAGCGCTCGACGTGATCCGCAGGAGCCGTGCGGCCAAGGCCGGGTCGGCGAGCTGGTGCTTCGGCGCCTGCTGGAGATTACTGATCGCACTGTTGGCAGGGGTCCACCCAGGCACCGGGTCCAGCAGCCACAGCTGGGTCAGGTGATCGCGATAGGCGATGGTCGTCGTCTTTGCCGGCTGCGCACCGTCGCCCGCCGTCGTCGCATCGAGCAGCCGCGAGTAGGCCGTGGTCGTCGACGACGCCGCCCCGTACGCCGCGAGCCAACGCCTCAGCGTCTCGGGCCGCCGCACCTCATAGCCCTGCTCGGGAAGGTCTCGATCGATGATGCGCTGCAGGTAGGCGTCGAGCAACCCGTTCCTGAGCCGGGGCGCTGCGCCAAGGATCCCGGGGAACCCGCTGCCCACGATGGCCTCGGCGTAGTCGCGCAGCGCAAAGGACGCCGCTCCGCTCACTTCATCTTGCATGCCTGAGAGAAGCGCGGCCAGTGAGACCGACGGAGTCACGAGGCCGCGCTCATGAAGCCCCATCGGCCGCATCCGCAGCGAGAGTATCCGCCCGGCCCCACTATGTGTCCCACCCGCGTCGACGGGCGTCGCGGACCCCGTCAGGAGGAACCTTCCCGGCGACGCGCCCGCGTCGACCTGGCGTCGCACCGAATCCCACACCTGAGGCAGCTTCTGCCACTCATCCAGCAGCACGGTGCCAGGCGGAAGCGACGCGAGAGCGAAGTCGGCACGAGCGATCTCGCGCTGCGCCGGGTCGTCTAGGAACCACGTCGCGGCGGCCCGGCGCTGAGCGGTGCCCGTCTTCCCCACGCCCTTCGGCCCATCCAATGCGATCGCGGGTGCGAGGGGAAGCAGTTCGTCGAGCTCCACGTCGATCGTCCGCGCAAGGTATCCCATGAACACTACGCTACCTTTTCGGGCATCCCTACGCTACCTTTTCGGGCGTTCCTACGCTACCTTTTCGGGGCTCCGTGTGGGAGGCACAGCACGGCCCGCGCACAATGCTGGCTATACAGCCAGCCGTGCGAAATAGGCGCAGGGCTGGCCGCATAGTCGGCGCTATTCCCGAGGCGGTCTGCCCGGGCGGCGGAGGGGGCCCGCCTTCACGTCGCGCCCTGCCTTCTTCAGGGCGTCGCGCAGCAGCACCTCGATGTGCGCGTTGAGGCTGCGCAGGTCGTCGGCCGCCCACTTCGCAAGCGCCTCGTGGACGGCCGGGTCGAGCCGCAGCAGCAACGACTTGCGGGAGGCCCTCCCCGGCCTCCCGCTCGACGGCGCCTCGGCGGGATCGCCGCCGGGCGCCAGCGCGTCGTCGCTCATCACCCGTAGAGAGTCCCGGTGTTGATGACCGGCGTGGACCTCGAGTCGGAGCAGAGCACCACGAGGAGGTTCGACACCATCGCGGCCTTGCGCTCGTCGTCGAGGGCGACGATGTCGTCGCGCTCCAGGCGCTCCAGCGCCTGCTCGACCATGCCGACGGCGCCCTCGACGATCTTGCTGCGGGCCGACAGGACCGCGGACGCCTGCTGGCGCTGCAGCATCGCCTGCGCGATCTCGGGCGCGTAGGCCAGCGACGAGATGCGCGTCTCGACGACCTCCAGGCCCGCGATGGCGATCCGCGCAGCCACCTCGTCGGCCAACTCGCGCGAGACAAGGTCGGTGGAGCCGCGGAGGCTCTCCTCGCCGGGGTCGG
>DAONOU010000333.1:0-2554 GCA_035409265.1 Arachnia sp.
CCGTCGAACATCGTCTAGGAGCGTTCTCCTACGCGTAGACGATCACCTTGTCGCCGACGCGGACGGTGTCGAACAGCTTCTTGATGCCCGCGTAGTCGCGGATGTTCACGCAGCCGTGCGACGCGCCGTTGTAGCCGCGCCGGGCGAAGTCGGAGGAGTAGTGGACCGCCTGGCCGCCTGAGAAGAACATCGCGAACGGCATGGGCGAGCCGTACAGCGAGGAGACATGGTCGCGGGACTTCCAGTAGACCTTGTACGCGCCGTTACGCGTCGGGGTGCTCGACTTGCCGAAGCGCGCGTCGAACGTCTTCTTGATCTCGCCGTCGACCATCCACCGCACCTTGCGGTCCTGCTTCGAGACGCAGAGCACCCGGCCGGTGAGGCACCGCGAGTCGATGTTGCCCGCGACGCGGCTCACCTTGAACTTCGCGGACTTGCGGGTGGCCTTCCCGTCGTCGACGAGCACGCGCCACGTGGTGGTGCCGCGCCCGTTCACGGCGTAGGGGAGCTCCACCTTGTAGGAGGTGCCGGAGTACTTCGCCTTCACCGTGACCGTCTTCTTGGTGCTCCACTTGCCCTTGGCGTAGACCTGCGCCTTGACCTTCACCTTGCCCTCGAAGCCGGTGACCTTGCCCTTCGCGTAGTTCCTCGAGCCGATCTGCTTGGTGCGGTCGGCCCTCGCGTCGATCGCGCGCAGCGGAATGCGCTGAACCTTGATCTTCGACGACGTGGCCTTCTGCGAACCCGAGGTCGCGACCACGCGCCACGTGCGCTTCCCGGCCTTGTTCAGGTCGTACGTCAGCTCGGCCTTGTAGGACGTCGCGCCCTTCTTGACCTTCACGGTGTTCTTCGTGCGCCACTTGCCGTCGACGTAGACCTGGGCCTTGACCGTGACGGCGCCGTCGAAGCCCGTGAGCTTGCCGGAGGCAGTCAGCTTCTTGCCGACCCGCTTGATCGCGTCGGCCTTGATCGTCACCTTCTGCGCGAGGCGCTTCACCTTGAACGACTTCGAGTCCGCCGACGCCGCCGTGGCCTCGGTAGTCGCCGGCACGGAGGCCACGACCTTCCACTCGTAGGTGGCGACCTTCTTCAGCCCGTAGGCGAGCGGGAGCGTGAACTTCCCGTTCGACGCGACGGCGGCGGGCTTGCCGTCGTTGCGCCACTTGCCGTCCACCTTCACCTGGGCCTGCACGGAGACCGGCGCCGTCGTGTCCTCGACGGTGACGGTGCCCGAGGCCGCAGTGGCCCGTGCCAGGTAGGTGGTGGCCGGCGCCGACGCCGTGACCGCCAGCTTCGGCGTGGCCGGCGGCGGCGCGGTCTCGGTCGGCGTGGGGACGGGAGTCCCCTCGTCGGCCCGCGCGACGCCGACGGCGCCCGTGCTGAGCAGCGCGATGCTGATGACTGCGGTTACAACTCGACGCAACAGAGTCACTCGACCCGTCCTTTGCATTCTCATGACTTTCCCCCGATCCTTCGACCCGAAGACGAGGTGACGCCAGCCACTCGCTCGACGGGTTTTTCCCTACAAGACATATACGCTTCGTCGCCGTCGGGGGTTGCAGACGATTTTGGCGCGATTTCAGCCTAACATCCGCCCGAAGGGTCGCCCAAAGCCTGTGGGACGCGGGCCCGGCCGCTCCGCCGTCACTCATCGGCAGGCGCGACACGCCCCCCGGGCGCCACATCAACTACAGTGACCGCGTGGCAAAAGTACTGACTTCACTTCCCGTCGGCGAGCGTGTCGGCATCGCGTTCTCCGGCGGACTCGACACCTCCGTCGCCGTGGCCTGGATGCGCGAGGCCGGGGCCGTCCCCTGCACCTACACCGCCGACATCGGGCAGTACGACGAGCCGGACATCGCGTCTGTTCCCGGCCGCGCGCTTGTCTACGGCGCGGAGATCTCGCGCCTGGTCGACTGCCGGGCGCAGCTGGTCGACGAGGGCCTGTCGGCGCTGGCGTGCGGCGCCTTCCACATCCGCTCCGCAGGCAAGGCGTACTTCAACACCACCCCGATCGGCCGCGCGGTCACCGGCACCATGCTGGTGCGCGCCATGGCGGAGGACGAGGTCTTCATCTGGGGCGACGGCTCCACCTACAAGGGCAACGACATCGAGCGGTTCTACCGCTACGGCCTGATGGCCAACCCGCAGCTGCGGATCTACAAGCCGTGGCTCGACCAGGACTTCGTCACGCAGCTCGGCGGCCGCGACGAGATGAGCCAGTGGCTCTCCGAGCGCGACCTCCCCTACCGCGACTCCAAGGAGAAGGCCTACTCCACGGACGCCAACATCTGGGGCGCGACGCACGAGGCCAAGACCCTCGAGGACCTGAACGTCTCGCTCGAGACCGTGGAGCCCATCATGGGCGTCAAGTACTGGGACCCGTCGGTGACCATCGACACCGAGGACGTCACGATCGGCTTCGAGATGGGCCGTCCGGTCTCGATCAACGGGACCCGGTTCGACGACGCCGTCGCGCTGGTCATGGAGGCCAACGCGATCGGCGGGCGCCACGGCCTGGGCATGAGCGACCAGATCGAGAACCGCATCATCG
>DAONOU010000334.1:0-2545 GCA_035409265.1 Arachnia sp.
ATGGTCGCGTTGTTCGCGATCATGTACTTCCTGATGATCCGCCCGCAGCAGAAGAAGATGCGGGCAGACCAGGAGATGCGTTCCCAGCTCGCCCCCGGCGACCGGGTGCTGCTCACCTCTGGCATCTTCGCGACCCTCACGCACGCCGGCGACAAGCAGTTCATCGTCGAGCTCGCCCCTGACGTGCAGATCACCGTCCTCAAGGGCAGCGTCGCGCGCAAGGTCCTCCCCGAGGACGAGGAGTTCGAGTTCACCGACGAGGCCGACGACGCCGCCGACGTGGCGTCCTACGACGTTCCCGACGATGCCTCGTCGCTGGTGGCCGAGGAGGAGCTGACCTTCGACCCGACCCCCGAGGCCGATACCGACGAGCCCGAGGCGCGCCCGGAGGACAAGAACTAACCGTGGCCACAACCGCCAAGCGGGGGCGACCTGGGGTCGTCCTCACCGTCTTCCTGCTCGTGATCGTCGGGCTCTACGCGATCATGGCGCTGACCAACACCTGGAAGCCGAACCTCGGCCTCGACCTGCAGGGCGGCCAGACCATCACGCTCGAGGCCACCAACAAGACGGTCCCCATGGAGTCCATGGAGCTCGCCCGCGACATCATCCAGCAGCGCATCGACGGCCTGGGCGTGGGCGAGGCGACCGTCGCGGTCCAGGGCGATCGCCACATCGTCGTCTCGGCGCCGAACGTGTCGCGCGACGACCTCGTCGACCTGGTCGGCGCCACCGCGCAGCTGAGCATGCGCCCGGTGCTCGAGGCCGGCGCCGGAACGGGCCCCGCCGAGGATCCAGAGAAGCCCTCCGACGACCCGTCCGAGGACACCCTGCCGGGCCTGCCGACGGCGCCGCCGCCCCCCGATGGGGGTGACGAGGACGCCGAGCAGCTGAGCATCGAGGAGGTGCTCGCCTACGAGGCCACCGAGGCGGATCTCGAGGCCTTCGCCAACTTCACCTGCGGCGATCACATGGCGGACAACCCGGCGCGCGCGCTGGTGGCGTGCGACCCCGAGGGCGTGCAGAAGTACCTGCTCGGCCCCACGGCCGTCATGGGAACCGAGCTCGAGTCCGCGTCCTACGGCATCCCGCAGGGCGACTTCTCGTACGCGGTCATGCTCAGCCTCAAGCCCGCGGGCGCGGCGCAGTTCAAGGAGCTGACCGGCGCCCTGTTGACCCGGACCAGCCCGCAGGACCTGTTCGGCATCGTCCTCGACGGCGTGGTGCAGTCGGCCGTCAAGCCGCAGGTGCAGATCTCCAACGGCCAGGCGTCGATCACCGGCAACTTCACCGCCGACAGCGCCGCCAGCCTCGCCAACGTCCTCAAGTACGGCTCGCTGCCGCTCAACTTCGAGCCGAGCCAGGTCGAGACCGTCTCCGCCACGCTGGGCGGCGAGCAGCTGCGGGTCGGCATGATCGCCGGCCTCATCGGCCTGCTCGCGGTGGCGCTGTACTCGTTCCTCTACTACCGGGCCATGGGCATCGTCGTCGTCGCCTCGCTCCTCGTCGCGGCCGCCGCCACCTACTCGGTGATGGTGCTGCTCGGCGCGGCGGTCGGCTTCACGCTGAACCTGCCCGGCATCGCCGGCGCCATCGTCGGCATCGCGGTCACCGCGGACTCGTTCATCATCTACTTCGAGCGCATCCGCGACGAGATCCGGGAGGGCCGCAGCCTGAAGTCCGCGCTCAGCTCCGGCTGGATCAAGGCCCGCGGCACGATCGTCATCTCGGACGCCGTGTCGCTGCTGTCGGCCGTCGTGCTGTTCTTCCTCGCGATCGGGTCGGTGCGCGGCTTCGCCTTCACGCTGGGCCTGACCACCCTGATCGACCTCGCCGTGGTGTTCTTCTTCACCAGGCCGCTCGTCGAGATCCTGGGCCGCACGACGTTCTTCGGCCAGGGCCACAAGTGGTCGGGCCTCGACGCCGCGCACATGGGCGTCACGGAGGACTCGCTGCTCGGCAGGCGCCTGCGCCGCAGGACCGGCGCCGTCCCCGCCACCCAGACCCCGCAGGAGGCCTGATGTCCGGCAAGAAGCTAGGTATCGCAGGGCGGCTCTACACGGGCCAGCTGAGCTACGACTTCATGAAGAACCGCAAGCTGTGGTTCATCATCTCCGGCGTCATCATCGGCGCCTCGGTGCTCGCGCTGCTGATCCGGGGACTCACCCTGGGCATCGAGTTCACGGGCGGCACCGACTTCCAGGCGCCGATGGCCATCCAGGCGGGCACCGTCGATCAGGTCCGCGAGCAGGTCGCCGAGATCGACGTGCCGGAACTCGAGGCCCAGGTGTTCTCGCTCGGCGACACCAACATCCGCGTGCAGACCCGGTCGCTCTCGCCCGACGAGACCTCCGTCGTCCGCGCGGCCATCGCCGACATCGCCGGCGTGGAGGCCGACGAGGTGGCCTACAACGCGATCGGCGCGTCGTGGGGCAAGACCATCTCGCAGCGCGGCCTCGTGGCGCTCGTCGTCTTCATGGGCCTCGTCATGCTGCTGATCGCGGCGTACTTCCGGGACTGGAAGATGTCGATCGCGGCCATCGTC
>DAONOU010000335.1:0-2538 GCA_035409265.1 Arachnia sp.
CGCACCTGGACCGCGTCGGGGGAGTCGTGCACACCCACTCGACCTACGCCACCGCCTGGGCGGCGCGCGGCGAGGAGGTGCCCTGCGTGCTGACGATGATGGCCGACGAGTTCGGCGGCCCCATCCCGATCGGCCCGTTCGCGCTCATCGGCGACGACTCGATCGGCCGGGGCATCGTCGACACCCTCCGGGACTCGCGCAGCCGAGCCGTCCTCATGCAGAACCACGGCCCCTTCACCATCGGCGCGGACGGCCGCGACGCCGTCAAGGCCGCCGTCATGGTGGAGGAGGTCGCCCGGACGGTGCATATCGCGAAGCAGCTCGGCCCGGTCATCCCCATCGAGCAGTCAAAGATCGACTCGCTCTTCGATCGTTATCAAAACGTCTACGGACAGAAGTAGGAAACATGGAAAACCCGTATCTCGGCCGCAAGGTCTGGTTCTTCACCGGTTCGCAGGATCTCTACGGCCCGGACGTGCTCCTCCAGGTCGAGGAGCAGAGCAGGCAGGTCGTCGCCGACCTCAACGCCTCCGACGAGCTGCCGTTCGAGATCGAGTGGCGCCCCATCCTCAAGGATCGCGTCGCCATCCATCGCGCGATGGTCGAGGCCAATGCCGACGAGTCGGTCGTCGGCGTCATCGCCTGGATGCACACGTTCAGCCCCGCCAAGATGTGGATCCAGGGCATCGACGCCATCGCCAAGCCGCTGCTGCACCTGCACACGCAGGCCAACGAGGCCCTGCCGTGGGACACCATCGACATGGACTTCATGAACCTGAACCAGGCCGCGCACGGCGACCGCGAGTTCGGCTACATCGTCAGCCGCCTCGGCAAGCAGCGCAAGATCGTCGTCGGCCACGCCACGCACGACGACGTGCGGCACAAGATCGCCGTCTGGGCGCGCGCCGCCACCGGTTGGGCCGAGCTTCGTGCGCTCAAGCTCGCGCGCTTCGGCGACAACATGCGCAACGTGGCCGTCACGGAGGGCGACAAGACCGAGGCCGAGCACAAGCTGGGTGTCAGCGTGAACACGTGGGGCGTCAACGACCTCGTCGCCGCCGTCGAGGCGGTCGAGGAGTCCGCCGTCGACGCCCTGGTCGCGACCTACGAGGAGCTGTACGACGTCGTGCCGGAGCTGCGCGCCGGCGGCGAGCGCCACGAGTCGCTGCGCTACGCGGCGCGCGAGGAGCTCGCGATGCGGTCCTTCCTCGAGCAGGTCGGCGCCTTGGCGTTCACCGACACCTTCGAGGACCTCGGCGGGCTGCGTCAGCTCCCCGGCCTCGCCGTGCAGCGCCTGATGGGCGACGGCTACGGCTTCGGCGCCGAGGGCGACTGGAAGACCGCCGTCCTCGTCCGCCTCGCCAAGGTCATGGGCTACGGGCTCCCCGGCGGCGCGTCGCTGATGGAGGACTACACCTACGAGCTGACCCCGGGGAAGCAGAAGATCCTCGGCGCGCACATGCTCGAGGTCTGCCCGTCGCTGACCACGGCGAAGCCGAAGATCGAGATCCACGCGCTGGGAATCGGCGACCGCGAGGACCCGGTGCGCATGGTGTTCGACACGGACCCGGGGGAGGCGATCGTCGTCGCGCTGTCGGATCTGCGCGACCGCTTCCGCATGACGGCCAACATCGTCGACGTCGTGGAGCCCGACGCGCCGCTGCCGAACCTCCCCGTGGCCCGCGCCGTCTGGGAGCCCCGCCCCAACCTGTCGACCTCGGCCGAGTGCTGGATCACCGCCGGTGCGGCCCATCACACGGCGATGTCGACGGCGCTGACCCGCGAGTACTTCGAGGACTTCGCCGACATGGCCGACATCGAGCTCGTGGTGATCGACGAGAACACCACCACGCGTCGCTTCGCCGACGAGCTGCGCTACAACGCGGTCGTGCGCAAGTTCACGGAGGGCCTGCGGTAACGGCTACACGCCGAAGATCGGGAGCTGGCGCTTGGGGGTCACGCCCTTGAGCGCCAGTTCCGCGTATACGAGGGGGAGCGCTGACGCGAGGGCCTCGTCGCCGAAGGGCCACTCGGCCGCCGCGGCGGCGTCGTCGAGCTGGACGCCCTGCTCGATCAGCATCTCCGCCTGGCTGTAGAGCATCGAGAGCTCCGCGCGCTGGATGAAGGCGAAGTCGCGGTCGACGACGGCGCCGTGGCCGGGGACGAAGATCGTCGAGGCCGACGTCGCCCCCAGGATGCCGTCGAGGAACGTCGGCCAGTTGCCGAGCGCGGTCTTCTCGTCGAACTGCGGGTCGGCGCCCTCCTCGAGCAGGTCGCCGACGAACACCGTCGACGCGGTGGGCACGAAGATCACGACGTCGGAGTCGGTGTGGGCCGAGCCGAAGTTGATGATCTCCACGCGCTGGCTGCCCAGGTCGAGCGAGACCGCGACGGCGAGGGCGCGCGTCACCTCGACGCTCGTCAGGTTCTCGTGCGCCACGACGGCCACCTCCCCGGACGCGCGCACCCCGTCGAGCCCGCCGACGTGGTCGTGGTGGTCGTGCGTCAGCACCACGTGCGTGACGGGGACGCCCGTGA
>DAONOU010000336.1:0-2538 GCA_035409265.1 Arachnia sp.
GCCCGCGTGCAGGTCGAGGCTCGCGCCGACGGCGCGGAGCTTGCCGTAGTCGACGGCGAGGTCGCGGGCCTCCGCGACCCGGGTCAGGCCCGTGTCGCTCCACGCGACGGTGTCCTCGGGGAGGTCCGGAAGCGCGACGTGAGGGCCCTCGTCGTGCACCTTGCGGCGGGCGTCGCGCACGCTGGTGGCCACCGTCGGCCAGCCGAGCACGCCGGACAGCTCGACCAGCGGCGGCCGGACGTCGGCCTGGCCCAGCACGTCGGCGGTCGCCCCGAAGACCGCGCTGCCGTCGCCGGGCAGCCAGAGCGCGGAGTCGGCGGTGTGCATGACGCGCTCGAGCCGGTGCTCGGCGAGCACGACGGTCAGGCCGACGTCGTAGACCAGCGTGTTGATCGCCGACAGCACGTCCTGCGCGGCGTTCGGGTCGAGCGCGGAGGTGGGCTCGTCCAGCACGAGCACGCGCGGCTGGGCCGCGAGCACCGCCGCGATCGCGACCCGCTGCTGCTGGCCGCCCGAGAGCTCCACGAGCGCGCGGCGGCGCAGCTCGGCGATGCCCATGAGGTCGAGGGTCTCCTCGACGCGCTTGCGCATGGTCGACGGCGCCAGCCCGAGCTGCTCCATGCCGTAGGCGACCTCGTCCTCGACGACGTCGGTGACGAACCCCGCGAGCGGGTTCTGCCCGACGAAACCGACGAGGTCCGCCAGCTCCCGCGGCCGGACCCCGGTGATGTCGCGCCCCGCGACGCGGATGCGGCCGGACATCGTCGCGCCCGTGGTGGTGGGGATGAGCGCGTTGATCGCGCCCAGCAGGGTCGACTTGCCGGAGCCGGTGCGCCCGACGACGACGCACAGGTCGGACTCGCGGATGACCCCCGTGACCCCGGCGAGCACCGGCCGGGCGGCGTCCGGCTGGGTGATGGTGACGTTGTCGAACTCGATCATGCGTCCGTCCTGGAGGGCGTGGTCGCGAAGCCCGGGGCCAGGAAGAACGCGGCGCTGAGCAGGGCGAGCGGGGGGAGGACCGGCGGCCGGAACGGCGTGACCGGGGGATTCAGGAGCTGCGGCGAGCCGAACTCCGAGGCCAGGAAGCCGACGACGGCGAGGCCCGCGAGCCCACAGGCCAGCACGACGTACTCGGGCCCTCCCCAGGGAGCGGGCCGGTACCGCGTGACGCCGAGCTGGCGGCCGGAGGAGCGCATGCCCCACACGGTGAGCGCGATCCCGATGCCGATCAGGGCGACGGCCAGCACCGCGGGCCCGCGGAGCCCCAGCATGCCGTTCATCCGGGCGGGCACGCCGAGCAGCACGTAGATGCCGAGGGTGACGGCGAGCAGCGCGCCCAGCAGCGGCCACGTGCCGTGCCTGCGGTCGCCGGGGACGCGGGTCCGCCCGTAGCCGCGGGCCTCCATCGACGTCGCCAGCTGGAGCGACGACTCGACGCTGTCCTCGATCACGGGGATGAGCGTCGCCGGGACGGCCGCGAGCCCGCGCCGCCGCCCGCCCCGGAGCCGCTGCCCGCGCCGGACGCGGTGCAGCGAGGCGATCAGCTGCGGGATGAGGGAGAGGGCGATCACCACGGCGGTCGAGATGTCGCGGAGCCCCGCCGGGACGGACTTCAGCGCCGTGCGCGGGTTGGCGAGCGAGTTGGCGGCGCCGACGCAGAGCAGCATCGCCGCGAGCCGGATGGCGTCGAAGAGGGCGAACATGAACCCGTCGACGGTGACGGGTCCGCCCAGCCGGATGCCCGCGGCCCACGCGGGGAGCTGGACCGAGGGGAGCGTGAAGAGCACCTCTCCGGTGCGCGTGCCGCCGATCGTGATCTGGAAGAACATGCGCATGACGACGATGAAGAGGGCGAGGAAGAGGTAGACCTTGAGCGAGCGAGCCCAGGGCGTGTCGGGGCGTCGGCGCAGCACGACGGCGACCATCGCGGCGGCGATCAGGCCGATGACGAGGGGGTTGGCGGTGAGGCTCACCGCGGCGCTGGCGCTGAGCGCCCACGCCCACCATGCCCAGGGGTGCACGAACCGCAACCCCCGCGGCGCGTGGGCCGCGGGGGTCGTCGGTTCGGGCGCGCCGTCGCGGACGGCGACCCTCGGCATCAGCCGGGGCATGCGATCTTCCGGGGAGCGGTCAGCGGCCGCCGACCGCGCCGTCGCCGTTGCCGGCCCTCCGCCTCCTGCCGACGAGGATCGCGACGGCGGCTGCCGCGAGCACCACCACGCCGATGACGATGGCCACCACCTGGGTGGGGTTGCCGCCGTCGGCCGGCTTTTCGGCGGGCGCGGTCGGGGCGGTCGTGTCGCCCGTCACGGGAAGGTCCTGCGCGGTGGCGCCCGCGGGCGGGGCGACCTCGGCGCCGCCCTTGACGATCTTCAGGTACGGCGGGGTGCAGGTCTCCTCCTCGGCCTTGTTGTAGCACCAGGCCTCGATGGTTCCGGGCTGCGGCTTGCTCTCGTCGGCGCCGAGCTGAGAGAAGGCGTACTCCGCGCCCGGGGTGCCCTGGTAGTAGTTCCAGAACTGGCCGTTGAAGGTCGC
>DAONOU010000337.1:0-2530 GCA_035409265.1 Arachnia sp.
GTCACCCCCGAGCTGACCAGGGCCTTCGACACCGCCCTGGGCCTGGTCGCGGGCGCCATCGCCGACAACACCAGCCGCGGGTCCTTCCTCACCGGATCGTTCGGCTCGGGCAAGAGCCACTTCATGGCCGTGCTGTACGCCCTGCTGCGCCACCACCCGAAGGCCCGCGGCATCGAGGCCCTCGCTGACCCGATCGCCCGCAACGACCCGCGGCTGCAGGGAAAGAACGTGCTGCCGCTCACCTTCCACCTGCTGGGCGCCACGTCGTTCGAGCAGGCCATCTTCGACGGCTACCTGCGCCAGGTCGCCGAACTCCACCCGGACGCCGTCCCGCCCCTGCTGCACTCCACGGACGTGCTGCTGGCCGACGCCGACCGCATGCGCGACCGGATGGGTGACGACGCCTTCTTCCGCGGCCTCGGCGGTGACGCCGCGGCCACCGGCGGCGACGTCTGGGGCGCGGTTCTCGGCGACGCCGGCACCTGGGACGTCGCCCGCTACGAAGCCGCGCGTGCGGCGTCCAGCGACGACCCCCGCCGCGCCGAACTGATCGCGGCGCTGCGGGAGCACTACTTCACAGCGTCCGCGGGACAGGGCGATCACATCCCGCTCGACGACGGCCTGACCGCCATCTCCACCCACGCCGCCTCGCTCGGCTACGACGCTGTCGTGCTGTTCCTCGACGAACTCGTGCTGTGGCTCGCCTTCCGCATCCGCGACACCAAGTTCTTCGCCGCAGAAGCCCAAAAACTCACCAAGCTCGTCGAAGGCGGCCGAGGCGGACGACGCATCCCCCTGGTCTCCTTCGTCGCCCGCCAGATGGACCTGCGGCGCTGGCTCGCCGACGCCGGCGCCAGCGGCGCCGAACAGTCCGCGCTCGAGCAAGCGTTCAAGTACCAAGAAGGGCGGTTCGTCTCGATCCGACTGGGCGACGACAACCTGCCCCACGTCGCCAACAAGCGACTGCTGCAGCCGCAGGACGCCGCCGCGGCGTCCGCGATCGATCGCGCGTTCGCCGGCCTCGACCAGCGCTCCGAGGCCTGGGACGTGCTGCTCGACGGCATCAACACCGACGACACGAACCGCGGCGCCGACGCCGCCCAGTTCCGCCTCACCTACCCCTTCTCGCCCGCGCTCGTCTCGACGCTGCGCTCGCTGGCCGGAGTGATGCAGCGGGAACGCACCGCGCTCAAGGTGATGCAGCAGATGCTCGTCGACCACCGCGAGTCCCTCACCATCGACGACGTCATCCCCGTCGGGGACGCCTTCGACTACCTCGTCACGGGGGCCGCGGGCGACCAGCCGCTCGACGACGCGTCCGCGGCGCTGTTCCGTGCCGCGAACGACCTGTACCGCGACAAGCTGCTGCCGTTGATCGCCGGCAACTACGGGCTCAGCCTGGCCGACGTCCGCGCCGGAGCGTCGCTCATGCCGGCGATGAAGGCCGACCTGCGGCTCGCCAAGACCCTGCTGCTCAGCGCCGTCGCGCCCGGAGTGCCATCACTCAAGGGGCTCACGGCCAAGCGCCTCGCGTCCCTCAACCACGGATCCATCGTGACGATGCTGCCGGGCGGCGAAGCGCCCATGGTGCTGGCCCGCCTGCGCGACTGGTCTGGCAGCGTCCCCGAGATCCGCATCGAGGCCAACTCGCCTAACCCCCAGATCTCCGTGCAACTCTCAGACGTCGACTACGAGACCGTCGTCGACAACGCCCGCGGCGAAGACAACGACGGACGCCGCCGCGATCTGATCAAGTCCCTGATCGCCGAGGAGTTCGGGGTCGGCACCCTCGGGGCGCCCGACATGCTCGGCGCCTACACCCACGAGGTGGTGTGGCGCGGCTCACGCCGCAAGGTCGACCTGGTGTTCGGCAACGTGCGCGACGCGGGCTGGCTCAGCGACGACCAGTTCAGAGCCGTGCCGGGCACGTGGCGTTTCGTGATCGACCACCCATTCGACGAGCCCGGTCACTCGCCGTCGCAAGACCTGGCCCGCGTGGACAACCTCCGCTCCCGCGGCTGGGACGAGAACACCATCGTCTGGCTGCCACGGTTCTTCAGCGACGACCGCATGAAAGACGTCAGCCGCCTGGTCAAGCTCAACTTCCTGCTGGACGGCTCGACCGAACGGTTCGAGTCCTACGCGAGCCATCTGTCCCCCGCTGGGCGCGTGCAGACCCGCGCCATCTTGTCCCAGCAGCGCGAAGCGTTGCTCTTCCGCGTCAGACAGGCGCTCAAGGAGGCCTACGACGTCGAATCGCCCCGGTCCAGCGGAAACGTCGTGGTAGACGCCGACCACCGCCAGGTGCTGTCGTCGCTGACCAACCGCTACGCGCCCCGCCCGCCCGCCGGCGGAACGCTGCGGCACGGCTTCGACGGTCTCGTTCAGGACGCCTTCTCCGCGCTCTATCCCGGTCACCCGGAGTTTCCCGCGGGCGACGGGCCTGTGCGCCCCCGCGAGCTCCAGGCCGTCCTGGGCTACGTGGACCAGGCCCTGGCCCACCCCGAGAACCGCGTCCCGCTGATCGCCG
>DAONOU010000338.1:0-2500 GCA_035409265.1 Arachnia sp.
GCCGAGCGCCTGGTCGATCCACTCGTAGATCTTGTCGTCGCTGATGTTCAGCGGCGGCCCCGCGACCCAGACCTTGAGCTGCTGGATGCCCTCCTGCGCCTGCGCCCACAACTGCGGCCACTGCTTGACCACGCTCGGGGCGATGGCGCTGACGAGGCCGACGACCACGCCGATGCCGCCGAGCAGCGCGATCACCGCGCCGAGCGCGTAGGGCACGCCCTTGCGCTTGAGCCAGGACACCACCGGCCACAGCACCGACGTGATCAACAGCGCGAGCACGACCGGGAGGATGGCCCCCCACAACTTGCCCGTGACCCAGCCGACGACGACGACCGCGGCGGCGAACAGCAGGAACCGGCCGCACCAGGCGGCCAGCGACCGCGCGCCGGCGCCGATCACGTCGGCCCGGTCGACGGGCTCGTCCGGGTCGTGGGTGGGCAGCGCCTCGAGCGTCGACTCATCGAGCCCCTGCTCGGGCTCCACGAACGCCGGCGGGCGCTCGTCCTGTTGCTGGGTCGGGTCGTCGGTCACGCGGCCTCCTCCGGTAGGAACGCCCACGAGCCTACCCGTGTCGGCCTACCCGAGCGCCGACCGTGCTGCGGCGGCGTCGTCGGCGATCCTCTCGACGAGGGAGCGAAGCCGCCGCTGTCCCTCGGCGTCGATCTCGGCGAACGGCGCCCGGCACGGGCCGAGGTCGATCCCGGTGAGCTGCGACTCGACCCACTTCGCCGCGGGGAACACGCTCACGGCGACGAGCTCCTCGATCACGTCGTTGATCCTGCGCTGGAAGTCCCGCGCCCCGGCGAGATCTCCCGCGCGCACGAGGGCGCGGACCGCCTTGAAGCAGTCGGTCTGGAGGCTGATCGTCGTGCCGATCGAGCCGGTGGCCCCTGCCACCGTCGCCGCAAGGTAGGTCTCGTCGAACCCGTTGATCAGGTGCATCGACGGGTGCGCCTTCGCCATCCGCTCCAACTGGTACATGCTGTGGGCCGTGTGTTTGACGCCGACGACGCGGGGGTCGGAGAGCAGGGGGTGGTCCGCCTGGAACTCCTGCCCCGTGAACTGCGGGATGTTGTAGAGGATCATCGGGAGGTCGACGGCGTCCATGACCGCGCGGTAGTGGCCGATCACCTCCTCGGCCGAGTACCGGTAGTAGATCGGCGGGATCATCGAGACGGCGACGGCGCCCGCCGCCGCGGCGTGGCGCGCGAGGCCGATGGCCTCCCGGGTGCTCGCCGCGCCGACGTGGGCGACGACCGGGACCGCGTCGCCGACGGCGTCGATCACCTCCTCCACCAGTTGCGCGCGCTCCGCGGCGCTCAGCAGCAGGCCCTCGCCGGAGGAGCCGCAGCAGTAGACGCCCTCCACCCCGCGCTCGACGTGGGCGGCGGCGAGCCGCCCCGCGACCCCGGCCGGCAGCGAGCCGTCCGGTGCCACCGGGGACGCGATGGCGCTGAAGAGGCGCGACAGGTCCGGCGAACTCACCACGCCGTCCATCCGCCGTCGACCACCAGGTTCGAGCCGGTCATGTATCTCGACGCGTCGGACGCGAGGAACAGCACCGCGCCGTTGAACTCGTCGGCCTCCGCCATGCGCCCCATGGGCATCCGCGCGGTGTAGTTCGCCTGGAAGGTGGCGTCCTGCGTGTCGCGGCGCACCCCCGACGGCGTCAGCGTGTTCACGCGGATGCCGTGACGCCCCCAGTAGGTGGCGCAGTAGCGGGTCAGGTTGTAGATGCCCGACTTGGCTGCCGAGTAGGCGACGGGCTTGGTGAACGGCTGCCCCTGTTCCGCGCGGTAGGCGTAGATGTCCTGGACCGGCGAGACCATGCCGTAGATCGAGCCGACGTTGACGATCGATCCCTCCACGCCGTGCTCGCGCATCACCGCGCCCGCGGCCTGCGTGACGATGAACGTGCCCGTCAGGTTCACCTCGACGACCTCGCGGAAGATCTCCACCGGGAAGTCCTCGAAGGGTCCGGAGACCTCCGGCGGGGCGCTCGGCTGGGTGTCGAGGCCCGCGTTGTTGACCACGACGGTGATCGGCCCGCCGTCGTCGGCGACCGCGCGCAGGGTGGCGCGCACGCCGTCGGCGTCGGTGATGTCGAGCGGGAGGGCGACGAGGTTCGCGGCGGCGCCGAAGTGCCGCTCCAGCGCCTCGGGGGTGACCGACCGGGAGGCCACGAACACCGTGGCGCCCCGGGACTGGAAGGCCCGGACGAACTCGGTGCCGATCTGGCCGAGCCCGCCGGTCACGAGCACGCGGCGGCCCGCGACGTCGAACAGCGGATCGGGGGTCACGACGCCACCTCCGCCCCGACGGCGTACCGCTTCAGCAGGCCGCGGTCGAACTCGGCCTGACGGCCGAGCAGGGACGCCAGCTGGCCCAGGCCACCTTTGCCGGTGCAGCCGAGCTGGCGATTCGCTCAGACGAACCCGTGTCCTTGCTGCGTGAGCGCGTCACCTCGAAGGGCGGCACCACCTATGCTGCACTGCAGTCG
>DAONOU010000339.1:0-1285 GCA_035409265.1 Arachnia sp.
CCGAGCGAGGACGTGTTGCGCGCCATCGCCGAGGGCATGCGCAAGGCGGAGGAGGCGATCATCGCGGACCCGGAGATCGCGCTCGACGCCACGGCCAAGCAGGTGCCCGCGCTCGCCGACCCGACGCAGCGCGAGTCCGCCGCCGCGGTCCTGAAGGCGACGAGCGAGCTGTGGCTGGTCGACGGGAAGGTGAGCGTCGCCGTCGACCAGGCCGCCTTCGGCAGGATGGGCGAGTTCCTGGCCTCCGCGGGCATCATCGACGCCGCCCCCGAGCAGCCGTTCGTCGCGCTGTAGGTGCGCGCCGCCGTCAGATCGTGACGAGGGTGCGGCCGTGGCGCCTCCCCGCCAGCAGGTCCTCGCCCGCGGCGATCACGTCGTCGAGGCCGATCCTGCTCGTCATGGCGTCGAGGCGGTCGGGGTCGACGCCGCGGGCGAGGATGCGCCAGGCGTCGGCCCGGTCGTCCGCGTCGGCCCACACCGAGTCGATGCCCGCCAGCGTCACTCCCCGCAGGATGAACGGCATCACCGACGACGGTAGCGCGGGCGAGCCGGCCAGCCCGCAGGCCGTGACGATGCCGTGCGGCTTCGTGCGGGCGATCGCGTTCGCGAGGGTCTCGCCGCCGACGGAGTCGACGACGGCCGAGTAGACGGCCTTCTGGAGCGGGCGCCCGGCGCCCTCGAGTTCGGTGCGGGGGAGCACCTCGGTGGCGCCCAGGTCGCGGAGGTAGGCGGTGAACTGGTCGACGCGGCCGGTGGTGGCGGTGACGTCGAAGCCCGCTGTCGCGAGCAGCATCGTCGCGATCGAGCCGACACCACCCGTCGCGCCGGTCACCAGGACCGGGCCCTGGTCAGGGCGGATGCCCTCGCCGATGATCCGCAGCACGGACAGCGCAGCGGTGTACCCGGCGGTGCCGAGCGCGGCCGCTTGCTGAGCGGTCAGCCCGTCGGGAAGGCCGACGGCGAGCTCGCCGTCGATCCGGGCGCGCGTCGCGTACCCGCCGTTGCGGGTCTCGGACAGCCCCGCGCCGTTGAGGACGATCCAGTCGCCGGGCCTCCAGCGTGGATCGCTGGACTCGGCGACGGTGCCGACCACGTCGATTCCCGCGACCAGCGGCATGGTGCGCACGACGCCCGGGCGGCCGGTGACCGCGAGAGCGTCCTTGTAGTTGAGGTCCGAGTAGGCAACGTCGACGAGCACATCGCCGTCGCCCAGGAACTCCTCGTCGAACTCTTCCAGCGCCACCGCGCCCTCGCGCACCACAATGCCTCGGATCATGTCCCCACC
>DAONOU010000339.1:1385-2487 GCA_035409265.1 Arachnia sp.
CGCTGGCCGCGGAACGTGCTGACCAGCGTCGTGACCAGCTCCGGCATCGACGTGCCGATGGCCACGATGGTCAGGCCGATGATGGCCTCGGAGACGCCAAGCGCGCGGGCGGCGTCGACGGCGCCGTGGACCAGCCAGTCGGCGCCGAGGATCACGATGGCCATGCCGACGACCAGCAGCGCGCCGTCGATCCACGGGTTGCCGGGCGGCGGGAGGTCGACCTCGACGTCGGCGCCCGCCGTGTCGGCCCGCCGACCGAGCCTCACGACCTGGATCGAGAACACGACGGCGAGCGCTAGGAGGACGGCGCCGTCGATGTGGGAGATCTCGCCGTCGAGCGCCAGCACCATCAGGAGCGCAGAGGCTGCCACCACGACGGCAGCTCGAAGCGGATGGTGTTGCGCGCGATCGCGATGGGCGCGATGGCGGCGCTGAGGCCGAGGATCAGGAGGATGTTGACGACATTGGTGCCGGCGATATTGCCGACGGCGAGGGGACCGGCCCCGAGCCGGGCGGCGTCGATGCCGACGGCGAGTTCGGGGAGGCTGGTGCCGATCGAGACGACGGTGAGGCCGACGACGATGGGCGGAATCCCCAGCCGGAGCGCGAGTGCTGCCGCGCCGCGGACGAGAAGCTCGGCGCCCACCACGAGGGCCACGAGCCCACCGATGATCAACAGCGCCGTCATGCCCGGATTCTAGAGGGTTGAGCGGGGCCGTTGACGGATAACTCCCGCGAGATGCCTTGTAAAGGTCCCATTTCGGCAAAATCCGGATCTGGCCGCACTTTGCCGCCAACCGGCGGGAAAAGCGCTGGGGCCTCCGCCGAACGGCGGAGGCCCCAGCGCGGTCAGCGGGTCAGAGCGCGTAGTAGAGCTCGAACTCGTGCGGGTGCGGGCGCATCGCGATCGCCTGGATCTCGGCGCGCTTCAGCTCGATCCACGTCTCGATCAGGTCGGGGGTGAACACGTCGCCGGCGAGCAGGAACTCGTGGTCGGCCTCGAGGGCGTCGAGGACGGCGCCGAGGGAGCCGGGCACCGTCGGGACCTCCGCATGCTCGTCCGGGGGCAGCTCGTACAGGTCCTTGTCGATCGGGGCCATGG
>DAONOU010000340.1:0-2482 GCA_035409265.1 Arachnia sp.
GTCGGACGCCGCGCCGAGGCCCGTCGCGCCGACGTCGCCGCCCAGCTGCAGCAACGCCAGGACGCCGACGAGGCCCGCGCGCGCGGCATCTATGCGGCCTTCCGGCAGACGCTGGGGGATTCGATCGCCGAGTTGCGCCGCCGCGAGGACGAGCTGGCCACCATGTTGCCGCTGCCGGACGACCAGCGCCGCCAGCGCGACAAGGACCTGCGCGCGATGGAAGGCCGCCTCATGGTGCTCCACGAGGAGGAGGACCGCGAGGTGGCGGCGATCCGGAACCGCTACGCCGAGGTGGAGCCGTTCCCGGCGTCCGTGGCCCTGGTCTTCGCGCTGACAAGCGCGGACGCCGCTAGCTGGGGGAGTGCCTCATGAAGCGGTTCGCGCCCTCGGCGTCCGATCATCGGCTCTGGCTGGCCCTGGTGGACGCCGACGGTCCGTTCCTGTCGGTGCCCGAGTTGCGGCGCGTCGCGCCGCAGGGTTTCACGACGTTGGACGCCCCCCGGGCCGCCGCGCTCAAGGCGGCCAAGGCCGCCTTCGAGTCCGCCTGGGACGCCCGGTCCACCAAGCCGGACGCCTTCGCCGCCGCCCGGGACGCCTGGGTGGACCACGTGCTCGGCACCACGTTCGGCTGGGGGCAGTTCAAGCAGCCGGCGCCGGCGTCCGCGCGGGTGACGTCGCCCGACGGCCAGGTGGCCGTGGCGGCGTCCTTCGCCTACGTCGCGGGCGGCACGACGCGCGCGCTGGTGCTGGTGGTGCCGCCGTCGGCGAGCCTGCGCGAGGCGCCGGGCGACGGCTGGTCGGCCGATCAAGTCGACCGGCTGGCCGCCCTGCTGCTGGCCGGGAAGACCCCGCTCGGCGTCGTCACGGACGGCCGCTGGTGGGGCCTGGTGCGCGCGGTACCGGGCACGACCGTCGCCTCGGGCATCATCGACTCCCAGACCTGGGTCGAGGAGCCCGGCCCCCGGGACGCCTTCGCGGGCCTGTTGTCGCCGCGGCACCTGTCCCAGGGTGCGGCCGACGAACTGCTGGAGGTGCTGTTCGCCAAGTCGGTGACCGCCGCCGAGGAGATCACCGAGGCGCTGGGCGCCCAGGTGCGGCAGGCGATCGAGCTGCTGGTGGCGTCCTTCAGCGAGACGTCGGTGGCGGCCCGCGAGCGCGGGCTGCCGGACCCGCTGCCCGAGCCCGACGAGGTCTACGACGCCGCGGTGACGGTCATGATGCGGGTGGTGTTCCTGCTGTTCGCCCAGGAGCGCGGGCTGTTGCCGACCGGACCGTTGTTCGAGCAGTCCTACGGCCTGGTCGGCCAGGTGGACGCCCTCGCCGATCGCGCCGAGGCCGACACCCCCGAGGCGTTGGAGGCGACGGCGCTGACCTGGTATCGCCTGCTGGCTACGTCGAAAGCCCTCTACGAGGGTGCGACTTTCGAGAACATGCGGCTGCCCGCGTACGGCGGCTCGCTGTTCGCGCCCGACCGGTTCGAGTTCCTGACCGCGACCCGCGCGGACGGCGGCCTGGTGTGCCCGGTGAACGACCGGGTCATGCTCGCGGTGCTGGAGTCGGTGCAGTTCGCCAACGTCCCGGGGCAGGGACGCCGCCAGATCAGCTTCCGCGACATCGACGTCGAGCAGATCGGCTACATCTACGAGGGCCTGCTGGGCTACACGTGCCGGCGGGCGTCCGAGGTGGTCGTGGGGCTCATCGGCAAGGAGGGCTCCGAGCCAGAGATCCCGCTGTCGGTGCTCAACGACCTCGCGGACGACTGCGACGACGACCTCGACCTGGCCCGCCAGATCATCGCCTGGGCGAAGGTCGACCAGCCGTCGGCCGACCCGAAGTCGGCGTCCGCGCTGGCGAAGGCGCTGGCGGCGTCCGATGACCCCGACAAGATTCCGGACGCCGAGGTGGCGGTGCGCTCGGTGACGCACGACCCCGAGCTGGCCGCGAACCTGCGGTCGTTCCTGGGGGCGATCCGGCGCGACCTGCGCAACCGCCCGGTCGTGGTGCACGAGGGCGGGCTGCTGGTGGCCGAGACGCCGTCGCGCAAGAACGCCGGCGCCCACTACACCCCGCGCGCGCTGGCCGAGGAGGTCGTGCAGCACGCGCTCGAACCGCTCGTCTACTTCCCGGGGCCCTACCAGACCGACGACCACACGGCCTGGCGGCTGCGGTCGTCGTCGGAGATCATCGCGCTCAAGGTGGCCGACATCGCGTGCGGCTCGGGGGCCTTCCTGGTCGCTGCGGCCCGCTTCCTGGGCGCGCGGCTGGTCGAGGCCTGGACGGCCGAGGGCGTGTCCGGCGAGCCGGCGCTGTTGGAGCGCCAGGCGATCCGCGAGGTGGTGGCGAGCTGCCTCTACGGCGCGGACATCAACCCGATGGCGATCGAGATGTGCAAGCTGTCGCTGTGGCTGGTGAGCCTGGACGCCCGCCTGCCGTTCAGCTTCGTCGACGACAAGGTGCTGGTCGGCAACTCGCTGTTGGGTCT
>DAONOU010000341.1:0-2471 GCA_035409265.1 Arachnia sp.
CGCAGCAGCTGGTGCATCGCGTTGGTCTGGGCTTGGGTCAGGTTCGGCACGAGGGATAAGTCTACGTGCCCTCCGTCACACGAGGGTCGAGCCGAGGGGGTGGTCGGCGTCGAAGCCGGGGAGGATCGCGAAGGCGCAGGTCGCCGTCGGGGTCGAGAAGCCCATCAGGGCGTCGATGTCGTCCATCCGCTGTTGGGTGCGCACGAAGGTGCGGACCTCGTTCTGGAAGCAGGTGAACAGCAGCCCGCGCTCGGGGGCGACGCCGAGGCCGGCGCAGCATCAGGCCGCTGCCGGTGAACGACGGGTGGGCCGCGCGGATGTGGGAGTCGGAGCCGATCACGAACGCGCCGTCGGGGGTGCGCAGCGTGATGTCGGCGTCGTCGCGCATCGCGCCGCCGCTGAGCGGGACCCCGGTCGCGCGCTCGCGGCCGATGATCGCGTCCTGGCGCGCCTGCGGCTCGGCGCGGAACCGGGTGACGTCGAGTGCGAACCGGCGGATGACGCAGATCGTGCCGCCGGCCAGTGGGCCGTCGGCGAGCCAGACGTCGTCGTTCTGCTCCTCCGGCGTGCGCGCGACGATGATGCCGTCGTTATAGCCAAACGGGTTGCGCGTGATGCCCTGGTCGTTGGGGCCGCTGTAGCCGAGTTGGCGCCAGCGGAGCCGGAACCCCTCGACCTCCGCGGCGAGCGCCTCCGCCACGGACTCCAGCGCCGCGGCGTTGTCGGCCTGGATGCTGATCAGCAGGTCGCCGCCGAGGGCGTCGGGGGTGAGTTCGTCGTCGCCGATGTACAGCGGCATCTCGACGACGGCGGCAAGGTCCGGCTGGGCGGCCGCCAGCACCCGCGAGCCGACCCCGACGAACACCGTGAGGTTCCCGGGGCCGTCGGGGAGCACGCCCTTGGTCTCGCCGTCGGCCCGTTCGAAGGGGGTGGTCAGCCGCAGGATCCTCGCGCCCAGCGCGGCCAACGAGTCCTTCGCGGAGGCGACGTCGACGTCGGCCACGAGTACAAGCACGTGCTCCTGCGGCGTGACCGGGCTCGCCACGCCCGCCTGATGGGTTCCCGTGAACGACACCACCTCGGGTGTCGTCTCGGGCTCCGCCGCGGCCCGGGCGGAAAGCACGCCCGCCGCCGCCCCGATCGCCGCCCCCGCGATCCCCGTCGCCCCCGAGGTCAGCAGCAGCCGACGGCGGGACATGGCCGGGACGATCGGCTCGGTGGACTCTGCGGACGGGGTCGCGGGGGAGTCGAGGTGCTCGGTCATCGCCTTCTCGTCAGTTGGCTGGATAGGAAAGTCGTCGGGTCAATCATGCCGCGTCCCGCCTCTGCGATAGCAGCGGCCCCCGGCGTGGCCGGTGAGCCAGCGAGCGCGAGTTGCATCCATCCGTTCGTTCCTGGAGTCGGAGCGCGAGCGCCGAGGGCCGCTACTCGCGGAACTGGCCGCGCTTCAGAACCAAGCAGGGCTCGTGGAGTGACCTGGGGATCGAGTTGCTGACAGCCGACGAGCTTCTCTCGAGTCTCGTGGTGCTTCACCCGATGAAGATGCTCGCGGCACACCAAGCATCGGTAGCGAGTCTCAAAGGAGCGACTGACCAGTCGACGATCGCTGCACTGAGACGTGCAAATGCTGGGAGAACCGCAGACCTGATGGCTTCACTGATCGCGGAGCACGGGCGTTAGGCCAGCTTCAGCTCCGGGCCGGGAGCGGTGCCGAAGTCGACGGTGACCCACTCGGCGCCCAGGAGCGCCTCAACGCGGCGGATGAGGTTGGCGTCGTCGAGGAAGAGCCTCACCGTCGCGGCCTCGGGGCTGGGCTGCGGGTCGTCGGGGCCGAGCGCGCCCTCCGACTCCGGCGCGGCGAAGACGGTGACGGCGACCTTCTCGCCGCCGATATCGATCTTCTCCTCGCCCAGCCACAGCGCACCGGCCTGTTGCAGCAGCAGCGGGTTCTCCGGGCGGTCGAGGCCCAGCTCCTTGACGAACAGCAGGAAGGAGTCCAGCGCGGAGGCGCCGAGTTCGATGCCCCGGATCTGCCAGCCGGCCGCCTCCGACGGCGTCTCGAGCGGCAGCGCCGGGTTGCCGTCGGCGTCGGGCTCCGCGGCGCGGATCGCGACCATCGCCTCGTTCCACACCAGCGCCTGCGCCCCGGACGGGTCGCCGGTGACCGACGCGTAGCCGAGGTGATTGACGTAGTCGATCCAGCCGTGGAACGTCAGGGTGGTCCCGCTCAGGGTCATCGACGACGTGAACGGACGCGTGCCTGCGTCGAAGTTGTTGAATCGTGCGATGGCCAGTCGCTCCGACTCCTCCGACGTCACGGGGTGCCACTGCTCCGCAGTACAGCCGACGGCCAGGAGAAGCGCCAGGAGCGCGGCGATCCACCTAGCGTTTCGACACGCGCCCGCGCTTCGCTGGGTGCGCGGCTCAACGAGCGCGGAGATCACTTGACCCCCGAGGTGGCGGCCAGCAGG
>DAONOU010000342.1:0-2468 GCA_035409265.1 Arachnia sp.
CACAGACCAGACTCAGCCGATCTCCAGCCCAGTAGCGCCATTCATCAGCACTTCCTTAGGAAGACCAGAAACAACGAGCGGCACGAGGTCTCCCGAGCAAAACAAGCCAGGAGCGACTATGAGAAGGAGAGCGAGACGTGAGCACCATCCCCGCCGGGTATGTCGAGTTTGATGCCCTCAAAGCCGAGGTCGACGCCTCCTACACACCCGAACAGCGCAAGGAGTACGACGACGCAGGCGCCGACGCCGAGATGCAGATTGCACTCGCCGAACTCGTGTACCAGATGCGCACCACCGCCGGAATCAGCCAGAGTGAGTTGGCGCGCCGGATGGGCGCTCGCCAGCCCTACATCAGCGACATCGAGCGCGGGGGCCGGACCCCGACCGTTGCCACGCTCAACCGCATCGCCCGCGCCACTGGTAACCGCCTACGGCTGACCGTAGAGCCTGTCTAGCAAGGGACCCAGCCGCTAGCGGCGATAGCATGGCGCGCATGCCATCAGCCGAAGGAAATCTGACCTGGGTCCCGCTCACCGAGGCGACCTCGCTCGTCGCGCCTCCTGTCGCCGCCGCGGCAGGGCTGGTGCCCGGGGCGCGGGTGGCCGAGATCGACGACTCGCTCGCCGACACCGCCGCGTTCTGCGAGGCGTACGACGTCGCGCCCGAGGCGTCGGCGAACTGCGTCGTGGTGTTCGGGCGGCGCGGCGAGGACAGCGTGCACGCCGCGGTCCTGGTGCTCGCCACCGACAAGGCGGACGTCAACAAGACCGTGCGCAAGGAGCTCGGGATGCGGAAGATGTCGTTCGCGGACCAGCCCACCGCCGAGGCGCTGACCGGCATGACCCAGGGCGGCATCACCCCCGTCGGCCTGCCCGACGACTGGCCGATCCTGATCGACGAGGCCGTCGTCGCCGCCGGACCCGTCGTCATCGGCGGCGGCGCGCGCGGCGCGAAGCTGCTCGTCGACGGCGCGGAACTCGCCGCGCTGCCGAACGCCCGCGTCCTCGCGCTCGCCCTGCCCATCTGACGCTCACCACGGGCCGCAGCGCCTGAACACCCGACGCGCCACAACGCGCGGGCGGCGCCCGCTACCTCAGCTCAGGTCGAGAACAGGGCTCCCATAGGCGATCACCTTCGCGTCGACGGTGCCGAGAACAGCGCCCTCGATGCGCGCCTGGGCAACCAAGGCCCGGTCGAAGGGGTCTTGGTGGATCGCGGGCAGGTCGGCGACCGCCGCGGCGTGCGCCCCCATCATCGGGAGCTCGGCATACCCGTTCTCGAACAGGCCCCTTCGCAGGACCCGGGGATCGGCGACGAAGTCCCGACGCCCGAGCGCGGACTTGATCGCCACCTCCCAGATGCTCACCGCGCTGAACATCAGCGAGTTTGCCGGATCAAGCAGAACCTCCCGCGCGGCCGGGGTCAGCCGCTCGGGCCGGTACGCCGCCCAGAGCAGGATGTGGGTGTCGAGGAGAAGGAGCATCAGGCGCTCTCGAACATCGCCGCGATCTCGTCGGCCCCAAGTTCGTCGAAGTCGTCGGGCACGCTTCCCAGCCCCGTGAGAAAGCCGATCCGCCGCGCCGGGGCCTCGGCCTCGACCCGGACCAAGCGCGCGACCGGCTTTCCCGCCTTCGCAATCACCACCGACTCCCCCGCAGCCACCGCCTCCAGCAGCCGCGACAGGTGCGTCTTCGCCTCGTGAATGTTGACCGTCGTCACGCCGCCTCCTTGACTAGACCCAGTGGACTAAGTCTAGCGCGCACGCAGCCGCAGTAGCCTCAACGCGTGGCGGCGACGACGGCGGATGCGAGGTCGGCGAGCAGGGCGCCGTCGAGGCCGGGGCTGAAGCCCAGCCGGACGATCACCAGGTTCTCAGACGGGACGACGAACACGCGCTGGCCGTCGTGGCCCGAGGCCCAATAGGCGTCCTCCGGCAGGCCGGGAATCTCCAGGTCGCCGTCGACCCGGCGGTTGAGCCACCAGCCGGAGCCGTAGTTCTCGTCCTCGCGCGTCTCGGCGGTGGTGTTGGTCGTCGAGTCCGCCATCCAACCCTCGGGCAGGAGGCGCGCGCCGCCGACGACCCCGTCGTCGAGCGCGAACTGGCCGATCGCGGCCCAGTCGCGCGGCGTCGCCCACAGGTACGACGAGCACACCGGCACACCCGAGGCATCCGGCTCCCACACCGCAGAGGTGAGGCCAAGCGGCGCGAACAACTGAATGCGCGGCAGGTTCGCGCTCTCGCGCGTGGTCCTCAGCAGCCGATCGCACACGATGTTGGTCGACCCGCTCGAGTACTGCTGGAACGTGCCCGGCGCGTGCTCCAACGGCTGGGCCGCGGCGGAGGCGGCCATGTCGCCGTCGAGGTAGAGCATCCTCGTGATGGCGGTGCCGAGGTCGTAGGTCTCGTCCCACGCCAGCCCTGACTGCATCCGCAGGAGGTCGTCGACGGAGATGTCGCGCCGCTCGTC
>DAONOU010000343.1:0-2447 GCA_035409265.1 Arachnia sp.
GTCCGCCGTGAGCTTCGCGCGCATCGCGGGGGACATGCCGGACGCGGAGTCGGTGGCGGCCTCGACCATCGCCTCGAGCGTCGGATAGGCCGCGACCAGGCCCGCGGCGCTCTTCTCGCCGATCCCCTTCACGCCGGGAAGGCCGTCGGAGGGGTCGCCGCGGAGGACCGCGAAGTCGACGTAGCGGCTCGCGTCCAGCGCGTACTTGGCGGCCAGCACCTCAGGGGTGACCAGCTCGTGCTTGGCCACGCCGCGGGCCACATAGACGATGCTCGTGTCGTCGTCGACCAGCTGGAACAGGTCCCGGTCTCCCGTGACCACTAGCGACGCGCCGTCGTGTTGGCGGGCGAGGGACGCGAGGACGTCGTCGGCCTCGTGCTCCGCGACGCCGACGATCGGCAGCCCCACGGCGTCGAGGCACTCGCGGATGATCGGCACCTGGATGCTGAGGTCGTCGTCGACCGACTCCTGTGCCTGTCCAGCGACCTCGACGACGCGGTGGGTCTTGTACGACGGCACCAGGTCGACGCGCCACTGCGGGCGCCAGTCGTCGTCCCAGGCGCAGGCGAGGAGGTCGGGGGAGTACTGCGCGGCGAGCCTGCTGATGAAGTCCAGGGTGCCGCGCACCGCGTTGACCGGGCGGCCGTCCGGCGCGCGGAACGTCGCCGGCACGCCGAAGTAGGCGCGGAAGTACAGGTACGACGTGTCGAATGCCATGAGGGTGCTCACGGGCACATCCTTCCATGTTGGGTAGGCTCTGCCCGTGCTCATCCGTCCCGCGCTGCCTGTCCTCGTCACGCTGCCGCTCGCCGTCGTCGTCGGGCTGCTCGTCGGGGCCGGCCAGGCGCCGATGGGGCTGTGGCCGCTGACGCTGATCGGCGTCGCCGGGTTCGCCTGGCTGATGGCCGGGCGGGGGAAGCGGGCGGCGTTCGGGCTCGGCTACCTCGCCGGGCTGGCGGCCAACACGCTCACCGTCTCCTGGATCTCCGTGCTGGGCGTCTGGGTGGGCGTCGCACTGATCGCGTTCCTGTCCCTGTGGTGGGGGCTCCTGGGCCTCGCGCTGTCGCGGATCACCAGGCTCCGCGCCTGGCCGTTCCTCGCGCCCGCCGCCTGGGTGGCGATGGAGTTCGCGGCGGGAAAGGTGCCGTTCGGCGGGTTCTCCTGGGCGCGGCTCGGCTACACCGCCGTCGACCAGCCGCTGAGCGGCTGGTACGCCTGGGTCGGGGTCGCGGGCGTGAGCTACCTGGTCGCGCTGGTCGCGCACCTCCTCCTGCTCGCCGTCGTGAAGTGGGCCGCGGCGGCCAAGACGGCGGTCGCGAACCCGGCCGCTGACGAGGCGGCCGTCAAGAACCGCACCGCGGCGGTCACGGCGATCGCGTTCGCCGTCGTTCCCGTCGTCGCGGGCGGGCTGCTCAACCTCGTCCCGATCGCCGAACCCACCGAGCACGTCACCGTCGCGATGGTGCAGCCGAACGTCAACCGGGTGGAGAAGGGCACCGGCAGCTACGCGCGCTCGGTGACCAACAACGCGCTCAGCGAGACCATCCACGCCGTCGCGGAGGCCCGGGCGGGCGGGAAGCGCGTCTCGTTCGTGCTCTGGCCCGAGAACGCCACCGACGTCGACCCCATCCTCGACGCCGAGACCCGCGGGCTCGTCGAGACCGCCGCCGCCGTCGCCGACGTCCCCATCTTCGTCGGCGCCGTCACCGAGGGGCCGGTGCCGGACTCGCGGCAGACCACCAGCCTGTGGTGGGACCCCGAGACGGGCCCGGGGGAGGCGTACCACAAGCGCGACCTCGTCCCCTTCGGCGAGTGGATCCCCTTCCGGGACTTCCTGCTGCCGCGGATGCCGATCCTGAAACAGATCGGCCGTCAGTCCATCCCCGGCGAGGAGCCAGGAGTGATCACCGGGCCGGTGGAGGGCTTCCCCGACCTCCAGGTCGGCACCATCATCTGCTTCGAGCTGGCCTACGACGACACCAGCTACGACGTCGTGCGGCACGGGGCGCAGGTCGTCGTGTCGCAGTCGAACACCAACACCTACGGCGGCACGTTCCAGGTGCACCAGCAGCTCACCATCAACCGCGTCCGGGCCATGGAGCTCGGCCGCGAGATCGCCGCCTCGACGCTCAACTCCGTCAGCTCGCTGATCGACGCCAAGGGGCGCGTCGTCGACCCGACCGCCGAGTTCACCGCCGACACGCGCACCTTCGAGATGGGGCTCCGCGACAACGTCAACCTCTCGGTCCGCGTCGCACCCGTCCTCTCCTGGGCGGCCCTGATCGTCGCCGCCGGGGCTGTTCTCGTCGCCGGTCTTCGGAAGCCCCGCGACGCCGAGTAGCATGGCCCGGACCGCCGACACAAGAGGAAACGCATGACCGACCAGGACGCTCTCGACCGGGTGCTCGTGATCATCCCCACGTTCAACGAGGCCCAGAACATCGAGA
>DAONOU010000344.1:0-2411 GCA_035409265.1 Arachnia sp.
CAACGTCCGCCGTGACGGGTCGGTCGCCTGGAAGGACCTCTGCCGCGGGCCGCACGTGCCCCACACCGGCTACCTGGGCAACGGCTGGGGGCTGACCCGCAGCTCCGCCGCGTACTGGCGCGGCGACCAGCGCAACGCGGGCCTGCAGCGCGTCTACGGCACCGCGTGGCCGAGCAAGGACGAGCTGAGCGCGTACAAGACCCGGTTGGAGGAGGCCGCCAAGCGCGACCACCGCAAGCTCGGCCAGGAGCTGGACCTGTTCAGCTTCCACGAGATCGTCGGCTCCGGCCTGCCGCTGTTCCATCCCAAGGGCGGCGTCATCAAGCGCGCCATGGAGGATTACGTGCGCACCCGCCACATTGAGGAGGGCTTCGACTACGTCGGCACCCCGCACATCGCCAAGGAGGACCTCTTCTACACCTCCGGGCACCTCCCGTACTACAGCGACGGCATGTTCCCGCCGTTGCTGGAGGACGCCGAGCGCGACGCGCAGGGCAACGTCGTCAAGGGCGGCCAGGCCTACCGGCTGAAGGCCATGAACTGCCCGATGCACAACCTGATCTTCGACTCGCGTGGCCGCTCCTACCGCGAGCTGCCGCTGCGGTTCTTCGAGTTCGGCACCGTGTACCGCGACGAGAAGTCCGGCGTCGTGCAGGGCCTCACCCGCGTGCGCTCGATCACGCAGGACGACTCGCACAGCTACTGCGCCAAGGAGCAGGCACCCGACGAGGTACGCCACCTGCTGCGCTTCATCCTGTCCCTGCTGACCGACTTCGGCCTGACCGACGTCGCGCTCGAGGTCTCGACCCGCGACGAGGACGGCAAGAAGAAGGACAAGTTCATCGGCTCGGACGAGCAGTGGGCGGAGGCGACGGCCATCCTGCAGGAGATCGCCGACGAGTCCGGCCTCCCCGTCGTCCCCGATCCGGGCGGCGCCGCGTACTACGGCCCGAAGATCTCGATCCAGGCGAAGGACGCGATCGGCCGCACCTGGCAGATGTCGACCATCCAGTACGACTTCAACCAGCCCGAGCGGTTCACGCTGGAGTACACGGCCTCCGACGGCTCGCGCCAGCAGCCCGTCATGATCCACTCGGCGAAGTTCGGCTCCATCGAGCGGTTCATGGGCGTGCTGATCGAGCACTACGCGGGCGCGTTCCCGGCGTGGCTCGCCCCCGTCCAGGTGGTCGCGGTGCCCGTCGCGGGCGAGTTCAACGAGTACCTGGCCGGCGTGGTGGCGAGGCTGCGCGCCGAGGGCGTGCGGGTCCACTTCGATGACGGCGACGACCGGTTCGGCAAGAAGATCCGCAACGCGACGCAGGAGAAGGCTCCCTTCATCCTGATCGCGGGCGGTGAGGACCGGGACGCGGGCGCCGTGTCCTTCCGCTTCCGCGACGGCTCGCAGCGCAACGCCGTCCCGGCCGACGAGGCCGTGGCGGAGATCGTGGCGTGGATCGCCTCGCGGTCCAACGAGTCGCCGACGGCCCATGCCTGAGGCTCTGCCCAGCACGGACTTCGCGGGGGTCCCGGACGCGTTCCAACGTCTGTGGACCCCCCACCGGATGGCCTACATCCAGGGAGAGGGCAAGCCGGAGAGGACGGGGGAGTGCCCGTTCTGCGCGGCCCCCGGGCGCTCGGACGAGGACGGGCTGATCGTCGCGCGAGGAGAGCACGCCTACGTCGTGATGAACCTCTTCCCCTACTCGCCCGGGCACCTGCTCGTCTGCCCGTACCGGCACGTCTCCGACTACACGGAGCTCACCGTCGACGAGACGCGCGAGGTCGCCGAGCTGACGCAGCGCGCCATGCGCGTCATTCGACGGGTATCGAATCCTGACGGCTTCAACCTGGGGATGAACCAGGGCGAGGTGGCCGGGGCCGGGATCGCGGCGCACCTGCACCAGCACGTGGTGCCGCGCTGGTCTGGCGACGCGAACTTCATGCCCATCGTCGCTCGCACGAAGCCCGTGCCGCAGCTGCTGGGCGAGGCGCGGCGTCTGCTTGCGGAAGCGTGGGACGAGTGACGTGGGCCTGACCGGCCTGGTCTGGGCGGTCGGCGGGCGGCTGCCGCGCCGCGTCGGCGACGCGCTCGCCCGGCTCGCCTCTGTGCCGCTCGCCGCGCTGCCGCTGCCCGCCGTGGCGGCGTGGGCCGACTCGATCGAGGCGGGAACGGGACGTCGTCCCGGCTTTCGGGCGCGTCGCCGGCTCCTCGAGAACTGGCTCCGCAACACGCTGTGGTCGCTCAGCCTCGCGCGTTGGAGCGACGACGACGTGCTGCGGGTCGTGCGGATCACGGACGCGGATGTCGCCAAGCTGCGCGACTCGCTGGCGGGACCCGGCATGGTGGCGGCCCTCCCTCACATGGGCTCGTGGGACTTCGCCGGGGCCTGGTGCGCGCGGGTCGGCATCAA
>DAONOU010000345.1:0-2397 GCA_035409265.1 Arachnia sp.
TCATCGAGACGAAGGCCAACGACGTGTCGGCCTACATCCCGACCAACGTGATCTCCATCACCGACGGCCAGATCTTCCTCCAGTCCGACCTCTTCAACGCCAACCAGCGCCCGGCGGTCGACGTCGGCGTCTCGGTGTCCCGCGTCGGCGGCGCCGCGCAGGTCAAGGCCATGAAGCAGGTCGCCGGCTCGCTGAAGATCAGCCTCGCGCAGTTCCGCGACATGCAGGCGTTCGCGATGTTCGCCTCGGACCTCGACGCGGCCACCCGTCGCCAGCTCGACCGGGGCGCCCGCCTCACCGAGCTGCTGCGCCAGGGGCAGTACGCGCCCTACCCGGTTGAGAACCAGGTGATCAGCGTGTGGTGCGGCCTCGAGGGCCACTTCGACGATGTCCCGGTCAACGACGTGCTCCGCTTCGAGCAGGAGTTCCTCGACTACCTCGGCCACAACAGCGATGTGCTGAGCGGCATCGCCTCGGACTTCCTGTTCGGCGACGACCGCAAGGAGGCCACCGTCACAGCGCTGGCCGACTTCAAGCAGCTCTTCCGCACCGCGGAGGGCAAGTCGCTGGTCGGCCGTGAGGAGCACGCTCCGCTCGCCGACGAGGAGATCGGCCAGGAGACGATCGTCCGCCAGAAGCGGGGTTAAGTCAGATGGCTAGCAGTCTGCGGGAGCTTCGCCAGCGTCGAAAGTCGGTGACGACGACGAAGAAGATCACCCGCGCCATGGAACTGATCGCCGCGTCGCGCATCGTCAAGGCGCAACAGGCCGCCCGTGCGGCCATGCCCTACACGAACGAGCTCGACCACGCGATGGCCGCCCTGGCCTTCTCGAACGACGAGATCCGGCACCCGCTCATCACCGCGGTCGAAAACCCGAAGCGCTCCGCGCTGCTGGTGATCACCAGCGACCGGGGCCTCGCGGGCGCGTACTCCTCGAACTCCATCAAGGCGGCCGAGCAGCTTCGCGCGAAGCTGCTGGCAGAGGGCCAGGAGGTCGACCTGTACGTCACCGGGCAGAAGGGCGTCAGCTACTACGACTTCCGCAACGTCCCGGTGAAGCAGAGCTGGACCGGGTTCTCGGACGCGCCCACCTACGAGCGGGCGCGGGAGATCGCGGAGACGATCACGGTCAGCTTCCTGACCGACGCCGAAGAGGGTGGCGTGGACCAGGTCCACACCGTCGGCACCCGGTTCGTCTCCATGGTCACGCAGGTGCCGCTGCCGCGGCGGCTGCTGCCGGTCGAGGTGGTCGACGCCGACGACATGCCGCTCGCGGACAGCGCGGTGCCGACGGGCCAGTCGGCCCCGATCTACGCGTACGAGCCCGATCCCAAGACAGTGCTGGACGCGCTGTTCCCGATGTTCGTGGCGAACCGGGTCTTCTTCGCGCTCCAGATGTCGGCGGCCTCCGAGCTGGCGAGCCGCCAGCGCGCGATGAAGTCGGCGACGGACAACGCCCAGACCCTGATCGAGCAGCTGACCCGCCAGGAGAACCAGGCGCGCCAGGCCGAGATCACCCAGGAAATCACTGAAATCGTCGGTGGCGCCTCGGCGCTCGCCGAGTCAGCCGGAAACGAATGAGGAAACAATGACTGCCACTGTCATCGAGACCGAGCAGGCCGCCGCCGGCGGCGTCGGCCGCGTCGCCCGGGTCATCGGCCCGGTCGTGGACGTCGAGTTCGCGGCCGATCAGATCCCCGAGATCGGCAACGCCCTGCTCGTCGACACCGAGGTGATGGGCGACAAGCGCACCATGACCATGGAGGTCGCCCTCCACATCGGCGACAACCTGGTGCGCGCCATCGCGCTGAAGCCGACCGACGGCATGCGCCGCGGCGCCGAGGTGCGCGACACCGGCGCGCCGATCTCGGTGCCCGTCGGCGATGTGACGAAGGGCCACGTGTGGAACGTGACCGGCGACGTCCTGAACGTCGACCCGTCGACCATCGAGATCACCGAGCGCTGGCCGATCCACCGCTCCGCGCCGAAGTTCGACGCGCTGGAGTCGCGCACCCAGATGCTGGAGACCGGCATCAAGGTGCTCGACCTCCTCACCCCGTACGTGCAGGGCGGCAAGATCGGTCTGTTCGGCGGCGCGGGTGTCGGCAAGACGGTCCTCATCCAGGAGATGATCTACCGCATCGCCCACAACTTCGGCGGCACCTCGGTGTTCGCCGGCGTGGGGGAGCGCACCCGCGAGGGCAACGACCTGATCAACGAGATGGAGGAGGCCGGCGTCCTCAAGGACACCGCGCTCGTGTTCGGCCAGATGGACGAGCCCCCGGGCACCCGCCTCCGCGTGGCCCTCTCGGCGCTGACGATGGCGGAGTACTTCCGCGACGTGCAGAACCAGGACGTGCTGCTGTTCATCGACAACATCTTCCGCTTCACGCAGG
>DAONOU010000346.1:0-2387 GCA_035409265.1 Arachnia sp.
GAGCGCGAACGGGCCGATCGGGATGGGGCCGCCGAACTCGTCGGCCATCATCGTGAGGACGCAAGGGACCTCCTCGCCGCGCGCCGCCCAGGCCGTCGCGTAGGTCGAGTGGGTGTGCACGACGCCGCCGACGCGGTCCAGGTGCGTGTAGACGTAGGCGTGCGCCGCGGTGTCGCTGGAGGGCTGCAGCCGGTCAGGGGTGCCGTCGTCAATCTTGGCGCCGTCGAGGGTGCAGACCACCATCTGCTCCGGGCCGAGGTCGTCGTAGGACACGCCCGACGGCTTGATGACGAACAGGTCCTCGCCGATCTCGTCTGCGCACCGGATGCGCTGGGAGACGTTGCCCGCGGTCCACACCACGAGTTCCCAGCGGGGCAGCTCCGCGTGCAGGTCCGAGACCACCTGGCGCACCCTGGCGACCTCTTCTTGAACCGCCTCGGGCAGTTGCGTGAGCTTCAACGTCATATGGTCCTCCGTCGTTGGCCGGGATTGCCCCAACTCTAGCGGACGTGAACGGTCACATTGATCAGGGGTCGACTTCTTTACATCGTGGAAAGGTCGCGTCCCGCCGACTCTCGCCAGACGAACTCCGAGGGCAGCGTGAGCGACGCCGCGGGCCCGCCGCCCATGACCTGGAACAGCAGGTCCACGACGGCCGACCCGACGTCGCCGAAGGGCTGGCGCACGGTGGCAAGCGGCACCGCTTGGAAGGGGCAGATGTCGATGTCGTCGTAGCCGACGACGGCGATGTCGTCCGGCACCGAACGCCCCAGCTCCTGCAACCGACGCAGCGCCCCGATGGCCACCTGGTCGTTGGCGGCGAAGATGGCGTCGAGGGCAGGCTCGACGGCGAGCAGCCGGTCGACGCCGTCGTATCCGTCGCGCGGCTCCCACCCCGCCTCGACGAGCGGGCCGCAGGCATCGCCCCCGGCCTCACGCCAGCCGCTGACGCGAGACTGCGCCTCCGACCACGTGGCGGGGCCGGACAGGTGCCCGATTCGCCGTCGCCCGGCGCCAAGCAGGGCCTCGGTCGCCTGGCGTGCGCCCGAGACGTGGTCGCTGTGCACGCGCGCGAGGCCGGCGGGAACGTCGTCCTCGGCCACCACGCAGGTCGGCAGCTCCTTGGCGAAGTCGAGGGCCAGCTCCATCATGGCCTCGGTCCAGGCGACGACGATCACGCCGTCGACGCCGAGGTTCAACAGGTGCTCGCGCGCCTCGCTTCGGGACTCCTCCGAGTCGTCGCGCACCGCGAGCGAGGCCGACGCGTAGCCGCGCGACCGCGCCCCCTCGTCGATGGCCACCGTCATCTGGATGGGGCCGTACAGGTTGCCGTGGATGCCGACGGCGCCGATGGTCGTGGAGTCGCGGCGCACCAACGACCGCGCGGCCTTGCTCGGCCGGTAGCCGAGCTCCTTGATCACCCGCTGGACGCGCTCGGCCGTTGAGGGGCGCACGAGCGCGGGCTCGTTGAGCACGCGCGAGACCGTCTGGTAGGACACGCCCGCTGCTGCGGCGACGTCGCGGATCGAGGGCCGCCTCACACCCGGCTCGGCCATGGTCAGTTGACCGGCCAGTACTGCTGCGCCGCGAGCCAGCTGACAGTGTCGCCGGCGACGAGCAGGCCCTTCGCCCTCGTCAGAACCGAGTAGGCCATGCCGTCGAGGGTCCGGGAGACGCCTCCCACCTCGGTCAGCATCAGGCTGCCCGCCAGGTGATCCCAAGGCCAGGTGTTGGTGTAGACCGCGAAGTCGAAGTCGCCCTCGAGCACCGCGGGATAGTCGAATGCCGCCGAGAAGTGGCTGCGCACCGCCGGGCTCAGCTGGCCGTCGGCATCGTAGCCGAGGAGGTTCTTCTTCGAGGTGCCGCCCAGCGGCTTGCGGTCCCGGACGGGGTGCACCAGCGGCTCACCGTTGACCCGCACGCCCGCGCCGCGCTCGACGACGTAGCCGCGGCCGAACTGCGGCTGCCAGATCCAGCCGCGGGTCGTCACGCCGCCGCGCAGCTCGGCCAGGATGACGCCGTGCCGATCGTCTCCGCGGACGAAGTTCCCGGTGCCGTCGATGGGGTCGATCACGAACGCGTGGTCGGCGTTCGGAAGCTGCACGAGCAGGCGCTTGTCGAGGAAGACGGTCTCCTCACCGAGGACGAGTGCATCGGGGAACGCGGCGCCGAGAAGTCGCGTGAGGTACGCCTCCGCCTCGCGGTCGGCGACCGTGACGAAGTCGCCAGGGGTCTTCTCATCGATGTCCGCGCTAGCCAACTGCCGAAACCGCGGCGTGATGACCTCGGCCGCGGTCTCCTGCATGAATCCCAGAATGCCCTCGGTGTCCATGGATAGAACATAGTGGTGCGGGCTCATCGGTTTCGACGCGGTCCGGCGCGAAGCG
>DAONOU010000347.1:0-2368 GCA_035409265.1 Arachnia sp.
CCATCGAGGAGCGCGCCGGGGGCGCCGAGGTGCATCGCGTCCTCGGGCGCGGCGACGTGCCGATGGTGCGGCTGATCCACACCCCGGGCCTTCCCGGCGTGAACCCGCGCGAGGCGGGCCTCTTCCACACGGCCTTCCTCTTCGACGACGCCGCAGGCCTGGCCGCGACCGTCTACCGGACCGCGCGGGATCCGTGCAGCAGGTTCGCGGGTTCCAGTGACCACCTCGTGAGCGAGGCCTTCTACTTCACGGACCCCGAGGGCAACGGCATCGAGCTCTACGTCGACCGGCCCCGCGAGACCTGGGGGCACGTGGACGGCCAGATCCGCATGGACACGATCTATCTCGACCCGAACGCGTACCTGTCGACGCATCTCGACGAGGCGGTCCTGTCCGCCGTCGAGCGTCAGTCTGGCGGGGTCGGCCACGTGCACCTGCAGGTCGGCGACGTCGGCGTGGCGCGCGGCTTCTACGTCGACGCGCTCGGCTTCGAGGTGACCGCGAGCCTGCACGCCAGCGCCCTCTTCGCGTCGGCGGGCGGCTACCACCACCACGTCGCGATGAACACCTGGAACAGCCGGGGCGCGGGCCCGCGAGCGGCAACGCTCGGCCTCGCCGACGTCGCGATCACGCTCCCCGCGCGCGAGGACCTCGACGCGCTCGCGGCGCGGCTGCGCCGTCGGGGCCTCGACTTCGCCGACGACGGCGCGTCGATCGCGCTCGACGACCCGTGGGGCACCCGCGTGACGCTCTCGCTGCCCGGATCGAGCGCCGCCGACCTGCTCTCGCGGTAGCGCGCGGCTCAGGACGGCGGCAGCAGGAGGAGCCACCCCCCGGCCGAGCCGGGAACGGCGCCGCCCCAGAGGAGGATGGAGGCGTCGCCGCCGACATAGGTCGTGAGGGGCACGCCGTCCGGCGAGGTGAGCGGCGGGACGGCCAGCCACGCCAGAGTCGCGGGATCGAGCAGGTCGCCCTCGACCAGGGCCCGGCCCGAGGTGGCCATCCAGAGCTCGCCGAGGCTTCCTTCCGGGTAGCCGCCGTAGCCCCTGTAGGGGACCTGGACGGTGGTCACCTCGCCGGTGACCGGGTCGAGGACGGAGAGCCGCTCGAAGGTCCGCCGGTCGTCGACGACCTCGGCGCGCGCGGGGTCCGGCTGCCAGACGACGCGTCCTCCGACGGCGAGCGGACGCAACCCGTATGCCTGTTTGGCCGGGTCGAGCCGGGTCCAACTGGCGAGGGCGGCGTCCAGGACCGCCAGCTCGAGCGGGCCCGGAGCGGGCGTCGGCGGCGTCGAGGGGTAGCGCCGACAGCACCAGCCGGTCCTCGGCCCAGACGGCGTAGCGGAGGCCGCTCGGGCCGAGCGGGTCGTCGGGCAGCTCCGTCCAGGTGTCGTCGTCGGTGGAACACCAGGTCGGCGATCTCCACGTTCAGATCGCTGCCGGACAGCACGATCACGGCGTCGTCGGTCGCGACGAGCTGGCCCCCTGCCGGATGCGGAAGCGGGTGGCTGGTCCAGGTGTCGGTGTTCACCTGGTAGCGCAGCAGGATCTGCTCGCCGCCCGGCAGGAAGTCGGCGCGGGAGTTGGGCTCCTCGTCGCCGATGAACAGGGTGCCGGTCATGAAGTAGGCGGAGTCGCCGACGACGACGGGCTCGCCCAGGTGCCTGACGAGGGGGACCGGCGCGATCGTCGTCCACTCATCGACGGCGGGGTCGTAGAGGGCGCCGTCGGCGAGGAGGACGCCGGTGTACTGGCAGCCCGATTCGACGGGCCCGCACGGGTCGCCATGCCCGCCGACAAGCAGGTACCGTCCGTCGAGCCAGGTGCCGCGGGCCTCGTAGCGGGCGGGAAGCGGGCCGTCCGCGATCCTCACCCAGGTCGGCTCCGCGACCGGCCCGCGGGTGGTCTGCGCGGGCACGGCGTCGATCAGGCGGCCCCACCCGAGCAGGCCTGGGAGCAGCAGGAGCGCGATGACGGCGGCCGCCGCCACGGCCAGCCCGCCGATCCAGCGCCCGGCCCCGACGCTCGGACGAGGCGGCTTCGCCTCCGTGAGGACGCGGCGCAGCACCGCCTGGCGGCGCTCGGCGCTCCAGGCTCCGCGAAGGCCGCCGTCGTCGGGGCGTAGCGCCGCCAGCGCCTCCATCACGTCCAGATCATCGAGTCGTGTGTTCATGGGGGTTCCTTTCGGCGCGGAGGGAGATGGGCGCGGGGGCGGACGGCCCGGGTTCGCAGAGGGCCGCCTCCAGCCGACGGCGGGCACGGCTCAGCCGGGCCCGCGCCGCGTCGGGGGTGCAGCCGAGCACCTCCGCGACGCTGGCGGCATCGAGCCCGTCCCAGCCGACGAGCAGGAGGAGCTCCCGGTCGTCGGA
>DAONOU010000348.1:0-2366 GCA_035409265.1 Arachnia sp.
GCAGGACGTTGCTCGGCATGTATCGGCGCAGGAAGTAGCGGACCTCGGCGCTGGCTGTCCACAGTAGGCGGATCATGATGGGCTCCTCTCAACACGCGAGTCGTTGTCGAGACGGTGCGTGGAGAGTGACCCGGAGGTCTGCCGCAAGCGGCCCAAAGGTAAGGAGAAATCCGCCTCACCTTCAAGGCTACGCCGCGGTGCGGACATTGGGAAGGGTCAGATGCTGCGCCCAGGCGCGGACTGGTCGCGTCTGACGGCGTGGTGACCGGCCTCTGCCGGACGGCTCTCACCAGCGACCAACTGACGTACCTGGTCGAGCGCGGAGCGCGCTCGGGCGGCGTCGATCTTCTGGGCGGCGGACTCGGGTGGGGCGCCGAGGGGTGCGTCGTCGGTGATGCGGTAGCGGTCTCGGTAGGCGGCGACTACGCGTGCGGCCCTGCGCCAAGTCGCGGCTCGGCGCCGGTCGGAGGACGGCGCTCCAAGAGCCTTCGTCCACGGCACGTCCTCGGCGAGCGCACTGTCGAGTACGGCGTCGGCGCGGGCCTCGATCAGTTCCTCCCGCTCGTCGAGAGCTGCTCGCATCTCGGCGTCGATGACTCCGTGCGCCGATGGGATTACGCCGGCGATAAGTCGCGGTGGCTTGCGAGTCCGTCCCGAGCCTGCGGGGCGGGCGGCCGCGCGCTCGACCCGGTAGTGCAGGACGGCGGCGATGTCGTCCGCGTCACCAAACCCGCGCGCGGCCACGACGCGCGGCAGGAGGGCATCGACATTGTGATGGTTCGCTTCGGCGCGTCGGAGCTCAGCCGCGAGCGGGCCGAACGCGTCGGACTCGATGGCGCTCTCGGCCTGTTCCTCGGTGAGCCCGGAGCCCCGGACGAGGGTGGCCCAGCGGTCGTGTTGGGCTGCGGCTGCGATGGTCTCGTACTCGGCGGCGAGTTGGGCGATCGAGCCCCAAAGTTCCTGTTCGGCCACGATGGTCTCGTGCGCCGAGAGTTCGGCCCCGCTGTGCTGCAGGACGCCGTAGAGCACGCTTCGTGCGGTGGCGTGCGGGTCGTCGCCGGGGTGTGGCTGCGCGTGGTCGTCGGCGCGGTCGAGGGTCACGTAGGCGTGGTTGGAGTGCCGCCCTCGGGTCATCGCGACGTAGAAGGTCTCCCTCGTCGAGGTCGGTTCGACCAGCACGTGCGCAGTGTCGGTCGTGACGCCTTGCGCTCGGTACGCGGTGACCGCGTATCCGAGATCGACATGCTCGGCCACGTACGAGGCCGGGAGGACGATGCTGCCGCCGAACCTGCGCCCCCGCCTCCGAGCCCTAATGGTGCCGTCGCCGCGGACGGTCGTGCCGGCCCCGTAGTCGCGCGCGATAGTGATTGTCCCGTCGTCACCGACGGCGGTGACGGTCCAGATTTCGCCGTTGCGTACCCAGTCGCGTCCAGCCAGGGTGCGCAGGTTCCGGTTGTTGAGTCGCGTGATGATGGTGTCGCCCACGCCGGCGGCGGTGCCGTTCCGCAGCTCAACCTCGCGGTCAGGGTTCAGCGTCTTGTCCAGGATCAGGTCGGCACGGGCGCGACGGTTCAGCGTGGTCACGTCTTCGTGGGTTTCGGCGATCAGCACGGAGATCAAGCCCGCGTCGCGGTCGGCGCGCCAGGCGTTGTAGGCGCCATCGGTCATGGCCTCGCCGTCGCCGTCGGTGATGCGCTGATGGGCGAGGTAGGTGTCGATAGCCGCCGTGCGGCCGTGGCGTAGCTCGAGTGAGGCGGTCTTCTCCCAGGCGTGGGTGAAGCGGTGAACGTCGACCAGTTCGGGGGTGTCGGCTCGGTCTCTGGCGATCATCGCGAATGCTCCGCCGGCGTCCACGGATTGCAGTTGGGCGTAGTCGCCGACCAGCAGCACCTTCGCGCCCGCGACTTGGGCGAGGTGGGTGAGGCGGTCCAGTGACAGGGTGCCGGCGAGAGAGGCTTCGTCGATGATGGCGAGCTGGCCCGTCTCGAACGTGGTGCCGTGGATGAGGTGGTTCTGCCACCACTTCGCCGTGTTCTCAGTCTCGATGCCAAGATCATCGGCGAGAACCTGGGCAGCGACCGCCGACGGCGCGAGACCGACGACGGACCCGGAGCCGTGCTCGGCTTCCCACGCGCGGCGGAGTTTGTTCATGGCCGTGGTCTTGCCAGCCCCAGCAGGGCCGACAAGTACATCGAGCATCCGTCCCGACAGCGCGATGCGGGTCAGGGCGTCGGCCTGGTCGTCGCCGAGCATACGGCCGTCCGTGTCGGGCCTGCGCGTGATCTTCTCGACCGTGGCAAGCGGCACCGTTGGCCCGCCGAGGTTGGCGGCTCGTTCGAGGAGTCTGTCCTCGGCCGCGAGCTGGG
>DAONOU010000349.1:0-2358 GCA_035409265.1 Arachnia sp.
CACTCGCCAGCGACAGCAGGTCGCTCATCGTGTGGCTGATCATGGCCATCCCGACGCCGCGCTGCCGGTTGAGCCGGGTCAGGGCGTCGACTCGATCGACCATGCCGCCCCCGGCGCGCAGTGCACGCCACAGCTCGTCCATGATCACGAAGTAGTGGCGTCGCGGTTCCAGCCCGGCGTCGGCCAGGGCGTTGGCGACGTTGACCGTCCCGAACCCGGCCGACCAGCACGCCAGCAGCGTCGCGGCCTGCAACTCCATCTCGGAGTCGTCGATGCCGCTGACGTCGAACACGACGGGGCGGTCCCGGCGCATCGGGTTCGACGTGTGCCGGGAGAACGTCTCCCCGAGACGGCCGCCGGTCGTCAGACCGATGAGGGAGGCTTCGAGGTTCTCCGTGATGTCCCGGTAGCGGTTGTCATCGCCCCGGTCCAGGGCGACGATGCGCAGCTCCTCGGGCGCATCGCGCACGACCTGCAACAGGTCCGACAGCACAGGCACGCCGACGTGCTTCTCGTCGAGGATGCGCAGCGCGCGATCGAGGATCGTCTCCTCCCGATCGCTCGGCTGCGCTGAGCGCAGGATCGTGATGAGTGCTGAGACCATCGTCAGCCGGCGGCCGTGGGCGTCGGCCAGCACCGCGGCGCGGGCCGCGCCGGTGAGCCGCTGAGCGGCCTCGGTGGCCTCACCAGGGTCGAGCACGTTGAGGTAGCCGCGGCCGCGTCCGAGGCTGATCACCTGTCCGCCCAGGGCTTGCACCATGTCCACGTAGTCGGGCTTCAAGTCGCCCAGGACCAGTGGCATCACGCCGAACCCGGCGAGGCCCGTTGCCATCCGGCGGATGCCGGTGGACTTGCCGAGGCCTGGCTTGCCGAGGACGAACACGCTCGGGTTAGAGATCAGGTTCGCGCGCTGGAACCACGAGATGGGGTCGCAGCACAGCGTCGCGCCGGAGGTGATGTGGCGGCCGAAGGGGACGCCCACCATCGGCGTTCCCGAGCCGACGATCCACGGCCACAGCCCGCAGACCTGCACGGTGGTGCCCCGGTACTCGTCCGGGGCGTCGACCAGGACGTCTTCACCCCGGCCCCGGCCCAGCCATCCACGCGGGCCGGGGCGGGTCGGGACGACGGCCGGCGCAGCCTTCGCCTTGCGGCCGCGCCGGAACTGCCGACGCGGTGCGGTGGTCTGCTCGTCGACGAGCTGCGACGGCTCAACGATGGTGCTCATAGACGGTCCCTCATCGACGCGGGCACCTTCAGGTGCTTGGGCAAGATCAAGCCGAGCGGCAGAGCGGCGGCGAACGCGGACGCCTGCGCGCCGTAGACAGGACGCAGCCGCAACCTCGCCGTCGCGGCGAGATTGTCAATCGCCGCCTTGGCCTCAGCCACCCGGTCGACGTCCAGGACCGTCGCGGTCACCAACATGCCGAAGTTCACCAGGCCCGCCCCCGAGGCCTCCTCCTGCGCGGTCGCGGCCGCCGACCGCGTGGCCAGCACCGCACGAGCTGAGGGACGTGTCGTCGACGTCGCCACGAACTGCGCCGATCGCAGGTCGGACTCGACGATCGCGGCCGCCTTGGCCGCGTCGATCGGCCGGTACAGCAGCGTGACCCGCTTGCGCGCCACCTCGCGGTGCGGAGCGAGCAGCCGCGCCAGCACCGACGACTGGACGTTGCCGCGCGGGGCGGTGGTCATGGACCAGGTGACGCTGTAAGCGTCATCGTGGCGGTACCCCTCCCACTCGGCCTCGGCGGCCACAGGGCCGACGTCGGACCAGTCGAGACCGGTGTCCTCGCCGGCGGAATGCGCCTCATCGACGAGAGTTGCAATGCCAGGGTTGTAGGCGACGCGGACCACCTCGCACAGCTCGGCCGCATCGAGGGGTCGAGCTGCGCCCGCACCCGTCGCGGCCAGGCTGCCCGTCAGACCGGGAAGCCGAGCGGCCAGGTCTCGGCCCATCTCGGTGTCGGTGCGCTTCTTCCCAGTCGCTGCACTGACCGAGGAGAACGTGAGGGTGACGTAGGCCTTGATCACGCTCGACCCGGCCGGGTACATGTCGACGACCTCGCTCAGCATCGCCCGCGCGAACGCCGGCGCGTTCGGGTCGACGTTGCTGGCGACCTCGCGGCGCAGCCGATGCCCGGTGTCCGGGGCGGTCTCGATCGTCACCGCGCACGCCTCGACACCGGGCTCGTCGGCCAGGTTCGCCAGCCAGTGCCCCCAGTCGGCCACCCACACATCGACCTGATCAGGATCGACCAGGCTCGCACCGTCAGGCTCGGTCGCGAAGACGGCGGTGTAGGTGCGGGTCGTCGGGGCATAGATCAGCGCGAACCGGCGGCCGTAGGAGTCGGTGTG
>DAONOU010000350.1:0-2314 GCA_035409265.1 Arachnia sp.
CGTCGTGCGCGCCTCCGCCGCGGCCCCCCTCGGTCTCCGCGCCGTCGGCGCCGGGCGCGAGGCCGCGGGCCACGCGTGGACCCGCGTCCGGGACCGCGGCCTCGCGCCGTCGGGGTCAGTGTGGACGCGGCTCCGCGGGCACGCCCTTGCCGCCACCCCCGTCGACGTCTTCGACGCCGACGCCGCCATCGCGGCGACGCTCGCCGACCTGAGCGCCATCGCCCCGGACGGCGCGGCACCGTCCGGGCTCTACGCCCAGCAGGGAGACGCCATCGCCCCGCTCGCCCGGTTCCGAGCGCGCCCGGGCGCCGTGCGCGTCTTCCGCGCCTGGGCGACGCGCGGGGGGAGATACCTCGCCGGGCCCGACGTGGGCGTCGACGTCGTCGGCGGCGTCGCGCAACCTCCCGAGGCCCACACCGGGGACATCGACGCCGTCTTCACCTGGGTCGACGGCTCCGACCCCGCCTGGCAGGAACGAAAGCGGCGGCGGTTGGAGGGGCCGGGGGGCGCGCCGCGCCACGAGACGGCCGCCAACGACGCCCGGTTCGCCCAGATCGACGAGCTCCGCTACGCGCTGCGCGCCGTCGCCCGGTACGCCCCGTGGCTGCGCCGCGTCTACCTCGTGACGGACGGCCAGCGGCCGCCGTGGCTCGCCGAGGAGTTCCCGGAGGTGACGCTGGTTAGGCACGACGAGATCTTCTCCGACCCGGCGGCCCTGCCGACGTTCAACTCGCACGCCATCGAGTCGCGGCTGCACCACATCCCCGGCCTCGCCGAGCGCTACCTCTACCTCAACGACGACTTCTTCCTCGGCCGCTATGCCCGGCCGGCCGACTACTTCACCGCCGACGGCAAGCCGCGAGTTTTCCTCACCGAGGAGGCCATCCCCGACACCGCCCTGGCCGCCGACGACCACCCCGTCGTCGCCGCAGCCAAGAACAACACGGCCATCCTGCAGCGGCTGACCGGGACGCGGGCGAGCCACAAGCTGAAGCACGCGCCGTACGCGATGCTGCGCTCGGTTGCCCTCGAGCTGGAGGCGCTGGCCGCGGAGCAGTTCGCGGCGACGGCGCGATCGCCGTTCCGCTCCCCGACGGACGTCTCCGCCGCGTCGTCGCTGCTGCCCTACTACGCCCTGGCCACGGGCCGCGCCGTCGCGGGCGAGATGAGCCACTTCTACGCCGACGTCGCCTCACCGGAGCTCCGGTGGCGCCTCCCCCGGCTCCTTGAGCACCGCGACGCCGACGTCATCTGCCTGAACGCGACGACCGCCCCGACCCGCCGAGCCTCGGCGATCCATGCGTTCCTCGAGGCCTACTTCCCGCCGCTGGAAGCCTGAGGTCACAGCACGGGCAGGCGGCCGTGCCTCGTCATGCGAGCCAGGGTCCGCCAGCGCAGCTTCTTCGGGCGACCGCCCTCGGGCCACGGTCTCGTCTTCCAGCCGTTCAGCCAGCCGCGCCACCACGTGCGCATCGCGGCGCGGTCCCGGGTGCGGACCAACTGCACCAGCGTCCAGGACCCGACGTAGGCCCAGGAGAACGGCCAGTGCAGGCAGCGCCGGGCCAGCCACACGCGGTTGCGGGCGTTCTTGAAGAAGTAGTCGTCGTGCCGGGTGGGCTCCATCACCGGGTGGGCGATGCGCAGATCGCCCCGGTACTCGACGCGCAGGCCCAGGTCCCACACCCGCCACGCCAGCTCAATGCCCTCGTGCGCGTAGAAGTACTCGCCGGCCCAGCCGCCGACCGCGTCGAAGACGCCCCGCGGCAGCACCACCACCATCTCGACGATCGAGAACACGTTACTCGTGCGCCGGGGGTCGCCCTTGCGCATCCGAGGCACCCAGCGCATGGGCTCCTCCCCCGGGTGATCCGGGTCCTTCACCCGGGCCTGCATCATGCCGAGGCCAGGGTCGTCGCGGAACAGCCGGGTGCAGGTCAGGAGGAAGTCGTCGTCGAGGAGCCAGGCGTCGTCGTCGATGAACGCGATGTACTCGCCCTGGACGAGGCCGACGCCGGCGTTGCGCCCCGCGGGGATGCCCAGGTTCTCCGGGAGGTGGTGGCCGCGCACGCCGTCGGGGAGGCCCGTCGGCTCCCAGCCGTTGCCAACCACGACGACGTCGAGCGCCACCCCGGCCTGCGCCAGCATCGACTCCAGCGCCCGCGTCATCTCGGCCGGCCGCGTCCCCATGGTGAGCAGCACCACGCCCCAGGTGGGCCGGTCGTCGGCGCCGGTCATGCCGCGCTCAGCTTCGGCGACTTCCAGATCGCAAGCAGGTGCCCGAGGCTGACCACCCAGATCAGCGCAGCAAGGACGG
>DAONOU010000351.1:0-2305 GCA_035409265.1 Arachnia sp.
GGAGGGGTTTGAGAGGCTTCTATGGAGGACCACCCCTGTTAGGGAGGCCCCTCGGCACAGCCGAGGGGCCTCTCGTCTTTCTTGGTGTCGAGCAGCAGTCAGCGTGGCGGTTTCCGTTCGATCCTTGTCTCGTCGCGGATTACCGTGGCGCCTAACGTCAGGTGGGGTTGTGCGAGGTGTGCATCCCTTGCGGGCTACTTCTCTGGCCGCGCGGGCACGGGCCGGACGGGCGGCGACACCCGGGTGTCGAAGTGCGTGCTGGCGAGCGCGCGTTCCGACAGGGTGACTAGGTCGAGCACTTCGCGAGCGAGGTAGGCCTTTGCGCCGCGCGCCATTGACTTGGTGCTGAGGATGCCGGCCAGCTGAAGTTCGTCCAGTGCCGCGCCGGCGGCTGGGAGCGAGACGTCGAGGATGCGAGCGAGCGTTGACGTCGTCACCACTGGGGCTTCCGGCAGCTGGTACAGCAGGCGGGCCACGGCCGAGTCCGCCCTCGGCGCGGGCCGGAGTCCGGCCGCTGTTCGATGTGCGGTCAGGCGGTCGGTCCAGCTGGTCCGGAGCGTCTCGATTGCGAAGACAAGTCGCTCGGACTCTTCGACGGCAATGGCAGCGGACTCGAGGAAGGTCCGCAGCCAGGAGTTGATCGCGGCGCTCGCCTCCGCGCTTCCTGTGGGGGAGGAGTGCCGGAACGCGGTGAGGCCGGCGATGTATTGGTCTCGAAGTGTGGCGAGCACGAGGCTGATGGGAAGAACTGCCCGATCGGTGAGTCCCCGGCGAGAGAGGACAGTGTGGATGAGAGCACGCCCGACCCGGCCGTTGCCGTCGGTGAACGGATGGATCGTCTCGAACTGCGCATGAATGACCGCTGCCTGCACCAGGGGCGCGTGGGCGGCCCCGTTGATGTAGTCGACGAGATCGGCCATGAGCTCCGGAACCTGCTCCGGCGCGGGCGGAACGTACGCGGCGCCGATGGGACTCCAGCTGGATGTGCCGATCCAGTTCTGCACGGTGCGAAGGCCGTGGTGCCGTGGTTCTTCCGGCCGGAGTGATCGATGAAGCTCGACGACGTGATCGACGGTGAGTGTCTCTGCCTGCGCCAACGCGCTGGTGGCGTGCCGTACGACCGTCATATTGTTGGCCACGAGCTTCGCCTGCTCCGAGATACCTCGGACCGTTTCGGTCTGGGCGAGTTCCGCGAGAGCCACCTGCTGTGCTGATGGCGCGATACCTTCGATGCGAGAGCTCGCGATGGCCTCGGAGCGCAACAGGAACCGCGCGATCCCGGCCAGCCCCTCGGCTCCAGAACCGTTGAGGGCGCGGATGCCTCGCTCGATGGCCCCGACGTCGCGGGAGAGCGGTCCGTCGACGGCGAGGCTGGCGCCGTCGAGCCGATCGGGGACGTACCGGGTGTACGTCTCGGAACGCTGTTCGGCGCGAGGGATGCCCGAGGAGATGTCAGACTGCCAGTGCGCCTCGTCCCAGCCCGCCATCGGTGATTTCCTTTTCGTTGACGACGAGTTTAGTAAAGGATAACAGTCTATCCTTAACTAGATGGCCGGCCGGTGAAAGGATAGCCAGGACGCGCCGGTCACGAGCACTGCGCTGCGCACGGCGCTGGGGCTGACGCCCAACTGCTCTGCCACTTGGGCGAGGCTCCGACCGCTGTCGTACAGGTGGCGAGCTTCTTCGCGGGTGGCCGCCGACGATGTCGGCGGGCCTCGTTGTCTTGGCAGCTCTCTCAGCGGTTAGCGTGGCTGCATCCGTTCAGTTTGTGCCCGGATCGGCCTCAGCGTGCGCGTCAGAGTCAACTATCTGACTCTGACGCGCACGCTGTTCAGATCGGCGGCGCGGATCGAACGTTTGCCACCACGGTGGTGACGCGCCGGATGGCCTGCGTGCGGCTAGACGCTATCTCGGATCTCGAAGCGGCTGCTCCCGGCCACCGGATCCGACGCCCTGCACGCGACCTGTGACAACGACGTGTACGCGCTTCATGAACTCCCGTCCTTTCTGGTTGGTGCCAGCCGATCTGCGACGACTGGGCCCGGCAGGGACGCGCACAACCAGCGGTGCTCGTCCGGCTCACGCGGGGGAGCCCGCCGCTGGGGCGGTCAGCCGATGATCGGGAGCGTGGCGTCGAGGTTGTCGCCGACGAGGACGAGGGCCTGGTCGTCGCCCTCGCCGGAGACCCCGAGCACGGTGAGCCGTGGGCCCATGTCCATGGTGCAGGCGCCCTCGTTGGCTTTGAAGGTGACGGTGATCGCGTCGGCGGCCTCGTCGATGTTCTCGACGATCGGCTGGCACGACG
>DAONOU010000352.1:0-2302 GCA_035409265.1 Arachnia sp.
CGCCGGGGTCCACAAGTCGGCCATCACGGTGGTCGCGGAGTTCCTCGCCGAGCTGGGTATCCTGCCGGTCCCCGTCGAGGAGTCGCTGTCACCCGAGGGCGGGCAGCACCGTCGCTGGATGGTCCACGGCACCTCGCACCACCTGGGCCTGGACGTCCACGACTGCGCGCACGCCCGCGCGGAGCTCTACAAGGGCGGCACGCTCAAGGCGGGCATGGTGATCACGGTCGAGCCGGGCATCTACTTCAAGTCCACCGACCTGCTCGTCCCCGAGGAGTACCGCGGCATCGGCATCCGGATCGAGGACGACGTCCTGATCACCGACGGCGACCCCGTTAACCTGTCGGCGGCCCTCCCCCGCACCCCGGACGACGTCGAGGCCTGGCTCCGCGCCGCTCAGTCCTGAGTCCTTCTCGCGAACCTCTCCCACGCGGACTGGCGCGTGATGCCGAGCACTGGGGGCCGCCGTCGCCGCCTGGATCGCGTGCGCCGCGGCGACCACGGCCCTCAGCGCCTGCCTCGACGAGCCGGTCCTCTCGACCGGCTGAGAGGATTTGCCACGGGACCTTTCGACACGGGCCCAGCGCTCCGCGCGGGGGCCCGGCTCAAGGAACGAGTCAGTCGCTCGACTCGCTGACGACCAACGACGGGGTCGAGCGGTCCATGAAGGCGCGGATCTGGTCGGCCACCTCGACCGGCGCGGCGACCGGCACCTGGTGCGCGGAGCCCTCGACGACGTGCAGCGCGGCCCGGGGGGCGGTCTCGGCGACGAGCTCGACGTTCGCGATCGGCGTCGAGGTGTCACGCTCGCCGGCGATCAGCAGGATCGGCGTGGTGATGTATGGCAGGTCCGCGCGCACGTCGTGGACGGCGAGCGCGCGGCACAGCTGCGCGTAGGAGTGGTCGTCGGCAGCCGACAGGCCCTCCATGATGACGTCGACGACCGCGGGGTGCTCGCCGATGAAGGCCGGCGTGAACCAGCGCTTGGTCGTTTCCTCGACCAGCTGCTGCGTGCCGGTGGCCTCGACCTGCTCCGCGCGCTCGATCCAGCGGGGCCCCTCGCCCACCGTCGCGGCGGACGCGACGACGACCACGCCGGCGAACAGGTCGCCGTAGTCGCGGGCCAGATGCAGCGCGGTCGCGCCCGAGATCGAGAGGCCCGCGAAGTAGACCGAGACGTCGCCCAGCTCCTCGCGGAGCCCGCGCGCCACGTCGGCGATCCCGGCGGCGACGGTGTCGAGGGTCGGCTCGTCCGCGTCGTCCCACACCGCGCCCAGGCCGGTTCCCGGCAGGTCCACGAAAACCACGCGCGCGTCGTTCAGCAGCTCCGCCGCGACCTTCGTCCACTGGTGCACGGAGTTCCCGCCGAGGCTCGGCCCGACGATCAGGACGCGACCCGCGTCGGTCGTGCGGTTGTAGACGGTGGTGTTCAGGTTCATGACGCTCCTCGGGTGGCCACAGTTTCCGATAACGGCAAACTTACCGGAGCGGCTCGGCTGTGGGGAGGGCGGGTCAGCCCTGGACGCGCAGGCCCAGCGCCTGCACCACCGAGCCGAGGCCCTGGTGTCCCATGCCCTCGAAGATGCGCCGCTCGACGAGCCTCACCTCCAGGCGCCAGCCGGCCCAGTCGTCCATGACATCTCGCCTCGTCACCAGCAGGCTCTCGTCCCTCGGGCCGCCCGTGCCGAGCGCCGGCTGGGCGGGCGTGTAGGCCTCGAGGATCAGGACGGCGCCCGGGGCGCACTGGGCGGTCGCCGCCCGCGCGACGTCCCGGCGCAGCTCGGGCGGGAGGTGCACGAAGATCGCGACGACGGCGTCCCACCGGCGCTCGGGAGGCGGGTGTCGCACCCAGTCGGCGAGGTCGACGTGCCAGGTCTCGATCGACACGCCCTTCTCCGCGGCCAGCGCCTCGGCCTTGTCGAGGCCCGCGCGGGAGAAGTCGAGGCTGACGACGTCGTGCCCGCGACTCGCGAGCCACACCCCGTTGCGGCCCTCGCCGTCGCCCAGGCACAGCACGCGCGCGCCGCGCCTCAGCATCCGCTCCTGAGCCACGAGGAAGTCGTTCGGGCGGTAGCCGTAGACGTGGTTGGGGTGCGCGTACCGCGCGTCCCAGTCCTCCGCGCTCACTCGAAGAGCGCCGCTCGGGCTCCGGGGCGCTCGTTCAGCAAGTCGCGCGCCTCCTGGGCGACCTTGTGCTCGGCGAGGATCTCGTAGCTGCCCGCGACCGTGAGTCGGGCGGAGTTGAAGTCGCGCCGGCCGCCGCTCATCGGTGTAAAGCTGCGCAATCGCGTTGGTCGCCATG
>DAONOU010000353.1:0-2290 GCA_035409265.1 Arachnia sp.
AGCTTGTGGGCCAGCGCGGAGCTCGACGCGAAGAAGGGGAGGTTCGACTTCCGCCCCCAGCTCGGCTCGGTGAAGAAGTACGTCGCCTCCGCCGACCTGGCGATCTGCCACAGCGAGGTGCCCTTCGCCAAGAAGGGCGGTCCCTACAAGAACTACCCGCTGTTCGCCGCCCCCCAGGCCATCGCGCCGGCGCTGCGCGCCACCGGCTGGGACCTCTGCACCACGGCGTCGAACCACACGATGGATCAGGGCTGGGACGGTCTCGTCCGGACCATCGAGGTGCACCACGACGCCGGCATCCTGACCTCGGGCAGCTGGGCCACCGAGGAGGACCGCAACACCCCGGTCATCTTCACCACGGACGACGGCGTCAAGATCGCGGTGATCAGCCAGACCTTCGGCCTCAACGGTCTGCCGAAGGCCAAGGGGAAGCCGTGGTCGGTGCAACTGCTCGACGCAGACGTCGCCATCGCCGACGCGAAGGCTGCGAAGCGGGCCGGCGCGGACATCGTGCTCGTGCACATGCACGCCGGCGAGGAGTACTCGAGCAAGATCAACGCGCAGCAGCGGGACTTCGCCAAGGCGGTCACCGCGTCGCCGGATGTCGACATGGTGTTCGGCCAGCACGCGCACGTCGTCCAGCCGATAGACAAGGTCAACGACAAGTGGGTGATCTACGGGGCGGGAAACCTCATCGCCGCCAGCGGCCCCGCCCAACCGCGCACCTACGACGGCTTGATGGCCGAGGTCTCGTTCGAGGAGCGGGAGGACGGCGGCTTCGTCGCCACCGCGGCGGAGTTCGCGCCCACCATGATCACGAAGAAGTCCGGCAACACGCCGGCTCGCGTCTACCTGATTCCCGACGAGCTGAAGGCGGGCAACAAGCGCGCCGCCGAGCTGAAGGCATCGGCGGCGCGCACGCGCAAGACCGTCAGGTCGCTAGACGTCGAGGGTTTGACCGAGCGTAAGTAGATCGGTGCGGGTCTATTGGTTTCGACACGGACGCTCCTTCGTCGCGGTCCGGCTCAACCAGCGCGGCTCAACCAGCGCGGCTCAACCGGCGGGCACTCACCGACCCGGCTCAACCAGCGGCGTGGAACACCGCGCCGACGGTCTTGCGGCCGCGGCGCAGGATCGCGTAGCGCCCGTGCAGCAGGAGATCCGCGGTGAGCGTCAGCTCCGGGTCGGTCACCTTCTGGTTGTTCAGGTAAGCGCCGCCCTCGGCGATGATCCGACGCGCGTCGCCCTTGGACTTCGCCACGCCCGCGGCAACCAGCGCATCGACGACGCCGACATCGCCCTCCACCTGGTGTCCGCCGACCTCGTGGACCACGCCGTCGAGCGTCTGCGCGCTCAGCTCCGCCAACTCGCCTCTACCGAACAGCGCCGAGGCCGCGGCCACCGCCGCCTCGCGCTCGGCGACGCCGTGCACCAGGTCGGTGACGTCGTCGGCCAGCGCGCGCTGCGCCTCGCGCTTGTACGGCGCGTCGATCGTCGCCTGCGCGAGGGCCTCGATCTCCTCGCGCGAGCGGAACGAGAACACCTTCAGGTAGTCGACGACCTTCGCGTCCTCCGCATTCAGGAAGAACTGGTGGAAGGCGTAGGGTGAGGTGAGCGTCGGGTCGAGCCACACGGTGCCGGACTCGGTCTTGCCGAACTTGGTGCCGTCCGCCTTCGTCAGCAGCGGCGTCGCCATCGCGTGCACGCGGCGCTGATCGCTGCGCCGGATCAGCTCCACGCCCGCGGTGATGTTGCCCCACTGGTCGGAGCCGCCGGTCTGCAGCGTCACGCCGTGGCGGCGGTTCAGCTCGCGGTAGTCCATCGACTGCAGCAGCACGTACGAGAACTCGGTGTACGAGATCCCCGACTCGAGGCGCCTCGCCACGACGTCGCGGGCCAGCATCCGGTTGACCGGGAAGTGCTTCCCGACGTCGCGCAGGAAGTCCAGCGTCGACATGCTCGCGGTCCAGTCGAGGTTGTTGACCATCGTCGCCGCGTTGTCGCCGTCGAACGAGACGTACCGCTCGACCTGAGCGCGGATCTTCTCCACCCACTCCGCGACGACGTCCGTGGAGTTCATGACGCGCTCGCCGGCCTCCTTCGGATCGCCGATCAGACCCGTCGCGCCGCCCACCAGCATGAACGGCTGGTGCCCCGCCTGCTGGAGCCGCCGCGCCAGCAGCAGCTGCACGAGGTTGCCGGTGTGCACGCTCTGCGCCGTCGGGTCGAAGCCCACATAGAACTTCACTCCGCCCTCGTCCAGATGCGCGCCGAGCGCGTCCGGGTCGGT
>DAONOU010000354.1:0-2271 GCA_035409265.1 Arachnia sp.
CAACGACTTCGACGAGGCCCACACCGGCGCATGGGAATTGGACCTGCGGAGGCTGACGGCGTCGATCTGGGTGCTGGGCCGCGACAACGGCGCCTCCGAGGAGCAGTGCGCCGAGGCGATCCGGCACTGCGTCAGCGCGTATCGCGACGAGGTGAGCTTCCTCTCGAAGCAGCCGCTGTTGTGGCGCGCGTTCAACCACCTCGACGTCGACCTGTTGCACGAGACCGCGACCGAGGCGACGCTGCGCGACGAGATCAAGCGCGCCGCGGCCTCCGCGCGGAAGCGCACCTCTGACCGGATGCTGCCGAAGCTGGCCGGGGGAGCGCGCGAGGCCGGCCGCATCGTCGACGACCCGCCGCTCGTGACGCACCCCGACGACTACGAGTTCGAGTCGTTGGCCACCGGGCTCGACGAGTATCTCGCCACGCTCACCCCGCAGTGGCGCCGCATCGTGGGCGGCTACACGCTGGTCGACATCGCGCACAAGGTGGTGGGCGTCGGCTCGGTCGGCATGCGCGCCTGGGTGGCGCTCCTTGTGGGGTCGCGCGCCGACGACGTGCTCTTCCTGCAGATGAAGCAGGCGCAACGCTCGGTGCTCGCCCCCTACGTCCATGGCCAGACGGCCTGGCACCAGCATCAGGGCCAGCGCGTCGTCGAGTACCAGCAGCAGCTCCAGACCGTCTCCGACCCGCTGCTGGGGTGGACGACGGTGGGCGGGCACCAGTACTACGTGCGCCAGTTCCGCAACATGAAGGGCGGCGTGCCGCTGGAGGACATGACCCCCGGCGCGCTCGTCGACTACTCGGGGATCGTCGGGCACCTGCTGGCGAAGGGACACGCGCGGACCTCCGGCGCCTCGGTGATCTCCGGCTACCTTGGCAAGAAGGACGAGGGCGTCGAGGCGTTCGTCCGTTGGGCGCGCGCCTACGCCGACCAGACAGAGGCCGACCACGCGCTCCTCGTCGAGGCCGTCCGGGCCGGGCGGCTGCCCAGCGAGCCCGGCGTCTAGCGACGCCTTCGGCCACCCCGGTGGCCGGCGTCCCGAGCCGCGCTGAGAGGATGCGGGGCGTGGAGAGCCGAACCCCGACCAAACGCCAGCTGCGCGTCGCCCGCTGGGCCGCCGCCCTGATCTTCGTCACGGTGCTGCTCGGCGCCATGGTGTGCGCCACCGACTCCAGCTCGTCGTGCCCCGCCTGGCCCGCCTGCTACCCGGACAAGGTGGCGCCCGGCCTCCGCGCCGGCTGGCTGGAGAACCCCGTGATCGAGTTCGTGCACCGCGCGATCTCCTTCGCCGCGCTCGTCCTGCTCGCCTGGTCCGGCGTGCTCGGGAGGCGGCACGCGGACGCGCGGGTCCGGGTGCTGCCGTGGGTGGCGCTGGCGTGCGCCGTCGGCTCGGCCGTGTTCGGCATGATGATCATCCTGTTCACGCTGCCGCTGGCGCTCGGGCTGCTGGACCTCGCCTTCGCCATCGTCGCGCTCCTGCTCAGCGTCGTCACCGCGTCGGCGCTGCGGCGTCGCCCAGCGCTGCCCGGCGCCGGCCGGACGCGGCCCCTCGCGGGCGCCGCCTTCGTCGCCCTGCTGGTCATGCACCTGGCCGGCAGCCTCATCGCCGGGGTCACCGACGACGGCACGGGCTCCTTCACCCGCTGCCTCAGCTGGCCGCTGTGGGCCATCGTCGAGGTCGACGGCGCGGCCGCGCCGCAGGTAGTCAGGATGGTCCTCGCGGGCGCCGCCGCGCTCCTGATCCTGGCCGTCGGGTGGCGGCTGTGGCGCGGGGGAGCGCGAGTCCTGGCCGCCGTTCTCGTGGGCGCGCTCGCCGTCGAACAGGGGCTGGGGATCGCGATCGTGGCCGCAGGGGTCTCGGCGGGCCAGACCAACGGGATCCAGGCAACGGTGGCCGTGCTGTACTCCGCCCTCGCCGTCGTGATCCTCGCGGCGATCAGCCTCGCGGTGGCGCGCACGCTGCCCCCGGCGGGGCGTCCCGCGTAAAGAACGCATCACATTTTGGGTCGATAACGCGTGCGGACGGCGGATTCGGGCCCGGAGGTGCTTAGATATGGCCCATTGTGGCCTTGTCTAGCGGGGTCACAGAAGCGACCCCCGAAAGAAAGCACCTGAACATGAACCTCACTCGTCGTTCACTCCTCGGCGCGACCGCGGCCGCCGCGATCGTCGGCACCGTCGGCTGCTCCGCCAAGCCCGGCGACAACGCCCAGCCCGGCGGCGAAGCCGGCGACAGCCCGCAGGCGCTACCGTTGTTGGAAAACCTGA
>DAONOU010000355.1:0-2249 GCA_035409265.1 Arachnia sp.
CACCTCGAGGCCGAGCGCGGGCTCTCGCCCCACACGGTCCGCGCCTACCGGGCTGACCTCACAGAGCTCGCCCGGCACGCCGACGTCGAGCCTGCGCGGGTGACGCTCTCGCGGCTGCGCGGCTGGCTGGCCGCCATGACCGACGACGGCGGCGCGACGACGACGGTGCAGCGCCGCGTCGCGGCCGTCCGGGGCTTCTTCGGCTGGGCCGAGCGAGAGGGCCACGTCGCCTCCGACCCTGCCGCGCGGCTCAAGGCGCCCAAGGCGCGGCGCACCCTGCCCCGCGTCCTGCCCGAGTCCGCCGTCGCCGAGGCCCTCGAGGGGGCGGAGCATCGGGCGGCCGAGGAGAGCGACGCCGTCGCCGCGCGCGACCTCGCCCTCGTCGAGCTCCTCTACTCCAGCGGGCTGCGCGTCTCGGAGGCGTGCGCCCTGGGCCTGTGTGGGATCGACCGCGAGCGCCGCAGCGTCACCGTCCTCGGCAAGGGCGGGAAGGAGCGCACCGTTCCGCTGGGCCTCCCCGCGCTCCGCGCCCTCGACGCCTGGCTCGCGCGCCGACCGGAGCTGGCCACGGCCGACAGCGGCGACGCCGTGTTCCTCGGCGCCCGTGGGGGAGCGCTCGACCCCCGCGTGGCGCGACGGGTGGTGCACGCCGCCACGGACGGCAACCCCGGAGGCGGCGTCGGCCCCCACGGCCTGCGACACGCGATGGCCACGCACCTGATCGAGGGCGGGGCGGACCTGCGCAGCGTCCAGGAGATGCTCGGCCACGCCTCCGTCGCCACCACGCAGATCTACACCCACGTGAGCTCCGAGCGCCTGCGAAGCGCGTACCGCAAGGCCCATCCCCGGGCCTGAGGCTGCTCGACGTGCCCGGCTCACGGAGCGCGAAGCGGGCCTGACGGTCACGTCTCGATCAGGGTGAGCGGGTCGATCAGCTCGCCGTCGCGCCACGCCATCCAGTGCAGGTGGCATCCCGTGGACAGCCCGGTGTTGCCGACCCTCCCGACCTGGCCGCCCGCGGGGAGCTCCGCGCCGACGCTCACGTCCACCCCCGGCAGGTGGTTGTACGAGGTCACCAGCCCGCCCGCGTGCTCGACGAACACGCGCCACCCGTAGGCCGAGCTCCAGGAGGTCCCGCTCACCGTCCCCGCCACCGGGAGCGCGATGGCCGTGCCGCAGGCCGCCGCGATGTCCGCCCCGTCGTGCAGCTTGTACACGCCGGTGACCGGGTGCACGCGCATGCCGAACGGGGAGGTGATCCGGCCCGCCACCGGGAGCGACCCGCCGCCCGGCACGACCGCGGCGCCGATCGACGGCGCGGCCCGCGGCTCCGCGCCGTCGGGCAACAGCCGCACGGGGCGCAGCTCCAGGTAGGCGGTGGGGTCGGCGTAGGTCACGCCGTCGGTCAGCCCCCAATGCAGGCACGAGGAGCCGGGGCAGTGCCCCGCGCGCAGCGTCCCGATATCCTGACCGGCGGCGATCTCGTCGCCCTCCGCCACCCGCGGCGTGACCGGCTGGTACGTGGTGCGCCACCCGTTGCCGTGGTCGATCGACACCGTCGGCGTCCCCGCCACGGCGCCGGCGAAGAACACCCTCCCCGGCGCCGCCGCGCGCACCGTGTCGCCGGCCGAGCCCGCGAGGTCCACGCCGCGGTGACCGGCCGCGAAGCGCGTCACGTCGTCGAAGCCGCGCACGACCCCGCCGTCGACCGGAGGCGAGAGCGTCAGGCCGTCGGCGCGCGCGGGAGGGGCGCCGAGGAGCAGCAGCGCGGTCAGGAGCATCGTCAAGATGGGTCTCATGCCGGTGTTGTGTCCACAGCCGAGCCCGATTTCCCGCGCGGCGGCGGATCTGTGGACAAGTCCGCGGCTTTGTGCGCGGCGGCGGCGCGGGGCTAGGATGACCCCCGCAGCCCTTGTGGGCTGACAACGCATGCGCCGCGCGGGAGACCGCCGGTAGCCGTGTGGTCCCGCCTCGGCGGGTGCGGCACCGGGCGCATCAGGATAGGCCCCACCTTTGGGGTCGGTACGAACCACCAGTGGGCCCAGCGGGTCCACGCGAATCAGGCGAGGCATGCCCTCGTCGCGAAAGGAACGGCCATGGCCGTCGTCACCACGCGCCAGCTGCTCGAGTCCGGCGTTCACTTCGGGCACCAGACCCGTCGTTGGAACCCGAAGATGAAGCGGTTCATCTTCACCGAGCGCAACGGCATCTACATCATCGACCTGCAGCAGTCGCTGAAGTACATCGAC
>DAONOU010000356.1:0-2247 GCA_035409265.1 Arachnia sp.
CGAGGACGAGGCCCCCTCGGCCGAGGTTGCCCTCCTCACCGAGATCCGCGACGCGCTGCGCACCCGCTGATCTGCATCTCGCACCACAGCACCACCTGAACAACCAGTCACGCCCGACGGGGCGGGAGCCATTGGCTCCCGCCCCGTCGTCGTCTTCGCCTCGGTGATCGTGTGGCCAGGTGGCCCTGAGGGGGAGCTTCAACCACACGATGATTGGCCCGTGGGCGGCATACAGGCCCGATCCTGACCGGGCCCGATCACTCCCAGTGCGGGGGACGCTGCTCCTGCAGCCAGCGGTCGTGCTCGTCGCCGCCGCGGGGCCGCTCGCCCCACCCAGTGTCGGTGTCGTCGGCGCTGCGCTCCGAGCCGCCGCGACGGAGCCGCTTGCGACGCTTGGGCTCCGCTGACTCGCCGGCTGGCTCAGGAGCCGTCATTGCCGGGGGCGACGAGGTCGTCGCGCTGGCCAACTCGGTTACCTCGGTCGCCTCCGTCTCTTCTGACGGCACCTGTGACGGCGCTGGTGGCTCGTCGGCTTCCGCGGGTGCTGGCGGCTTCTCGACCTGCGCTGCGGCCGCCAGGTCGGCAGCCGCTTGGCTGCTGCGCACCCGAAGGGCAGCCGTCACTGCGGCCACGACCCGTACGACTTCGGGTGCCGGGTCGCGATACAGATCGGTGCTCCAGACCCGGATCGGCTCCCAACCGAGTCGGCGAAGCTGCCGGGGACGCAACACGTCGCGGGCGCGGACACCCGGGAGGGCGGCATACCCAGGGCCGTCGCTCTCCACCGCGACCAGCCATCGGTCCGCGACGGAGGGGTGACCCACGGCGAGTTCGACGCGGTGCGGGCCGACGCCCATCTGAGCCTGGACGGTGAGACCCTCCTGACGCAGCCGTGAGGCGAGGTAGGACATCAGCGGGTCGGCACCATCCGCGGTGCTCTCCTGCCCCTCGTGTATGCCGCCCGCCTCGGCGTGCGCGAGCAACTCGAGCAGGCGGCCGGCCGGGGTCGCTCGCAACCGGCCGGCGTCCAGGTCGCCGGAGCGAAGGGTCGAGACGACCACCAACTCCTGGCGCGCTCGGGCGGTCGCGGCGATGAGCGCCGCCTCGCCACCAGGGGCCGTGAGCGCGGGGAAGCGGTGCAGCACCCGGCCGTGAGGGGTGCGTCCATAGCCGACGGCGACCAGGACGACGTCCCGAAGCAGCCCGTCGGCCTCGTCGACCCGAGCCACGACGAACGGCTCCACCCCGATGCCGGCGAGGAACTCGCCCGCTGCGACATCACCATCGAGCCGCCCGATGCCGTCGCGCACCCCATCGCGGACCAGGTTGGCCATGTCGGCGGTGAGAGCGAGGACAGCCAGGCTCCGATCCCGGCGGTGCCGGGCGTGTTCCAGCACGAGTTCGACGACGCGCGCGACCTCGGCTGCGGTCCATTCGATGGCGCCGTCGTTGCCGGGGAGGACGGCGGCGGTGCCTTCGACGTGGTCCAGGCGAAGCGCGGGCACCCGCAGCGGGGACGGCGCGCCGTGGGTGATGCCCTCCGGCGGGAGGAGCGCGAGCCGAGCGTCAAGGTCGGTGTGCCACCAGGTGAGGCGACGCTCGGGCAGGACTGCGGTGGCGGCGGCATACAGCGAGGGCGGGGCGGCCGCCGGGTCGGCGACGGGACCGGTTCCCGCGCTGGCCCGGAAGGGGCTGGGGACGGCACCGTCGGGACGACCGATGACAAGCGCCTGACGGCCTCGGGACAGGGCCGAGACGGTCTCAGCGACGCTCACCGTGGTGGCGTCATCGAGGATGACCACGTCGACGGCGGTGCCGGGGGCGAGGACCTGAGCGACGGCATACGGGCTGACGGCCAAGCAGGGACGCATGGCGCCGAGGACCCGGTCGGCCTCGCGGTGCAGCGCCGCGAAGGGCAGATGCCCCTGGCCGAGCCCGGCCTGCGCGTGCAGGAGGTCGGTCTGACGCGGGTAGTCGCGTGCCTGCTGTCGGGCGCGGCGGTCGACGACCGCGCGGACCCGGCCCGCGTCGCTGGTGCGCCCGACCTCGTCGAGGCCGGCGAGCTGGTCAGCGGCCAGGCGCAGCGCGGCGCCGTCGTGATGGGCGTAGCGAGGGTCGCGCGCGGCGATCTCTGAGCCGAGCGAGGCCCACCAGACGTGGTCGACCTCGGCCGGGACCTGATCGGCGGCGACACCGCGCGCGGCGAAGTCATCCATCACCTCGCCCATCCGCGCGGCCCGCAACTCG
>DAONOU010000357.1:0-2244 GCA_035409265.1 Arachnia sp.
CGTCTTCGCGGGCGAGTACCCGGGCGACCTCGTCATCCCGCGCCTGTACATGGTGCACATCCTCCTGATCCCCGGCCTCCTGCTCGGCCTGGTGTCGGCGCACCTCGCGCTGATCGTGTACCACAAGCACACGCAGTACCCTGGCCCCGGGCGCACCGAGAACAACGTGGTCGGCTATCCGCTGTTCCCCGTGTACATGGCCAAGGCCGGCGGCTTCTTCTTCATCGTGTTCGGCTTCCTGGTGCTCATGGGCGGCCTCTTCCAGATCAACCCCGTGTGGACGTACGGCCCCTACGACCCGGCGAAGGTCACCGCCGGCTCGCAGCCCGACTGGTACATGGGCTGGGTCGAGGGCGCCATCCGCATCGTCCCGAACTGGGAGTGGCATCTCGGCCCGACGACCTGGTCGTGGGCGATCTTCCTGCCGGGCGTCGGCCTGATGGGCCTGCTCTTCGGGCTCCTGGCCGCCTGGCCGTTCGTGGAGGCCTGGATCACCGGCGACAAGCGCGAGCACCACATCCTGGACCGCCCGCGCAACGCCCCGACGCGCACCGCGCTGGGCGTGGCGGGCATGACCTGCTACGCGATGTTCTGGATCGCCGGCGGCAACGACATCATCGCCACCCGCTATCACCTGAGCCTGAACGCCATCACGATCTTCATGCGCGTGGCGGTCTTCGTGGCTCCGGTGATCGCGTTCCTCGTCACCCGCCGGCTGTGCCTCAGCCTGCAGCGGGCCGACCGCGAACGCGCCCTGCACGGCTCGGAGGACGGCGTGATCGTCCGCTCCCGCGAGGGTGGCTACTCCGAGGCCCACGTGGCGCTTCCGGTGGACGAGCAGTTCACGCTCACTCAGCACCTGCAGCACGAGCCGCTGGAGATCGAGTCCGGGACCGACGCGCGCGGCGTCCGCAGGAAGGGCGGCGTCAGCTCCCTTCGTGCCCGCTTCTCGCGCTGGTACCTCGGCCACGACATCCGCAAGCCGTCGGCTGGGGAGCTCGCGGACGCGGCGCACCACGGCGCGCACGAGCTGGAGTCGTCGGACGACGACGAGCCCGCCCAGCTGCACTGAGCCGACACACCCCGAAAGGGCGCCCTCCCCACGGAGGGCGCCCTTTTCGTTCCTTGAGCCGGGCCGCAAGCGAAGCGCGCGCCCGCGTCGAAAGGTCCTGCGCTTTTCAGGGCAACTTGGGTACACTGGCCCCTTGTGCGATTCCTGACCGGTGAACCCAGCTACGACCTGACCTACAACGACGTCTTCATGGTGCCGAGCCGCTCCTCCGTGACCTCCCGCCTCGATGTCGACCTGACCTCCACCGACGGCCTCTCCACCCCCACCCCGCTGGTGGCGGCGAACATGACGGCCGTCTCCGGGCGTCGCATGGCGGAGACGATGGCCCGCCGCGGCGGCCTCGCGATCTTCCCGCAGGACATTCCCGCCGACGTCGTCGCCAAGTCCATTTCGAAGGTCAAGGCCGCGCACCCCGTGTTCGACACCGCGGTCACCGTCTCCCCCGACACCACCGTCGGCATGACGCTCTCCCTGATCGCCAAGCGCTCGCACGGTGTCGCCGTCGTCCTGGACGACGACCGGCGCGTCCTGGGCCTCGTCAGCCCGCAGGACGCCGCGTCGGCAGACCGGTTCGCGCAGGCCAAGGACGTGATGACCAGCGACGTCACGCGGATGAGCGCCGAGACCTCGCCGGCCGACGTCTTCGCCACGCTCTCCGAGCAGCACCAGAAGGTGGCGGTCGCCGTCGACGGGGACAACCGCCTCGTCGGCATCATGACCCCCAAGGGCGCGCTGCGGGCCGCCATCTACGGCCCCGCGCTCGACCACGAGGGCAGGCTGCAGGCCGGCGTCGCCGTCGGCATCAACGGCGACATCCGCGCGAAGGTCCGCGCCGCCCTCGACGGCGGGGCGGACGTGATCGTCATGGACACCGCGCACGGCCACCAGGAGAAGATGATCTCCGCGCTGGCTGTCGCCCGCGAGGTGCGGGACGCCTTCGCGGCCGAGACCGGCCGCACCGTCCTGATCGTCGGCGGCAACGTGGTGACGGCCGAGGGCTGCCGCGACCTGATCGCCGCCGGCGCCGACATCCTGAAGGTGGGCGTCGGCCCCGGCGCCATGTGCACCACCCGCATGCAGACCGGCGTCGGCCGCCCGCAGTTCTCGGCCGTGCTGGAGTGCTCGGTGGCCGCGCGCGAGCTCGGGAAGTCGGTCTGGGCCGACGGCGGCGT
>DAONOU010000358.1:0-2228 GCA_035409265.1 Arachnia sp.
GAGGTCTACGGGCGCTTCCCGCGCCTCGCGGAGCGGCGCAAGCAGCTCGCGGGCACCCTGTCGGGCGGCGAGCAGCAGATGCTCGCGATGGGCCGGGCGCTCATGGCGAAGCCCAGCGTCCTGCTGCTCGACGAGCCGTCGATGGGCCTCGCGCCCCTGCTGGTGCAGGAGATCTTCGACATCATCGTCGCCATCAACCAGACCGGCACGACGGTGCTGCTGGTGGAGCAGAACGCGAACGTCGCGCTGCAGATTGCCGACCTGGCCTACGTGATGGAGACCGGGTCGATAGTCTTGTCCGGAGAGGCGAAGGCCTTGGCGCAGACCGATGAAGTGAAGCGCGCATACCTGGGAGGCTAGTAAATGTTCGTGGCTCAGCGGATGACCGCAAACCCGTTCACCGTCACGTCGGGGAGCTCCGTCCCTGAGGCGCAGGAGGTGATGGCGTCGCACGGCGTGCGGCACCTGCCCGTCGTCGATGACGGTGCCGTCGTGGGCGTGATCTCGAAGAACGACATCCGCGCGGCCCTGCCCTCGCAGGCCACCACGCTGAGCGCGCAGGAGGCCACCTACCTGGTGTCGAAGCTGCGGGTCGGCAAGGTCATGAGCAAGCCGGCCGTCGTGATCTCCCCGGAGGCCCTCCTCGAGGAGGCCGCTGTCCTGATGCGCGACAACAAGATCGAGATCCTGCCCGTCGTCGAGGACGGGGCGCTCGTCGGCGTCATCACCGAGTCGGACCTGCTGGACTCGTTCATCGACATCATGGGCTTCCGCGATCCCGGCACCCGGCTCACCATCGAGGCGAAGGATCAGCCCGGCGTCCTCGCGACGCTCACGGGCATCACCGCGAATCACCACGCGAACATCCAGCACCTGGCCGTGCACCGCGGCCTGCTCGACACGAGCGTCGTCATCGTGGGCGTGAACACCCCGAATACCGAGGACATCGAGGCCGACCTCGAGGCCGCGGGCATGCGGGTCCTCGGCCGCCTCGTCAACGGGTAGAGCCCCCACGTCGACGCCCAGCTCAACGTTCCGGTCTCGATGCTGATGTGCGGCACCACCACAGATCTCGGGTAGGCGGGTTCCGTTCTAGAAAGACGAATCCCGGGTGTCGATTCGTCGGCGGGCCGTACGTCATGATGATGTCGGGCCGTTCGGCTCGGCTTAGGACTTCGCCGAGAGTCGGCGGAGAACATCCCGAGGAGGAAGCCATGCGTTACGCGCTACTGCTGATGGGGCACGTCGACGATCCGGCATGCGGCGAGGATGGGGGAGCGAGCCCCGAGGCCTTCTTCGCCTTCGACAAGGAGATCACCGACGCGGGTGTCGTCGTCAGCTCGTTCGCGCTGGAGGACTCGGCGGTGCACGTGGGGACGGGCGCTGACGGCGAGCGGATCGTGAGCTCCGGGCCGTTCGCCGAGGTGCAGGAGTTCGTCGGCGGTGCCTACGTCATCGAGGTCGAGAACCTGGACGAGGCCATCGCCTGGGCGAAGAAGAGCCCGGCCTCGGAGGCCGGTGGCCACGTGGAGATCCGTCCGATCGCGCCGTACTGACCGTGCCCGACGATCCGGACGTCGGCTCGGCGGATCCGCACGAGCGGGCCCGCCGGGCCGTCGGGGAGGTGGGTCGAGAGGAACGAACGAGGGTCCTGGCGATCCTCGCCCGCCGCTTCGGCGACCTCGACCTGGCGGAGGACGCCCTCCAAGAGGCCTTCACGGAGGCCCTCACCGCGTGGGCCGCGTCCGGCGTGCCGCGGGTACCCGAGGCGTGGCTGGTCACGACGGCCAAGCGGAAGGCCCTCGACGTCGTCCGCCGCGACGGCGTCTTGGCCCGCAAGATGGCCGCGCTGCGCGTGCAGGAGGAGCGAACCCCCGTGGCGGAGGCGCTCCTGGACCCCGCAGACGTCGTGCTCGCGGGTGACGCGCTCCCCGACGACAGGCTCGGGCTCTACTTCGCCTGCGCGCACCCGGCGCTGCGGCTGGAGGACCGGGTGGCGATGACCCTGCGGTTCGTCGCGGGGCTCCCCGTCGCCGAGGTGGCGCACGCGCTTCTCGTGCCTGTCCCGACGATGCAGCAGCGCATCGTGCGCGCGAAGCGGCGCATCGCCAGCCCCGCCGCACCAAAGGCCAATGCCAGCAACACAAAGCCGGCGCGCCAGCCCAGGGTGTCGGCAAACACGCCGGCCAGCCAGAGGCCCGCGATCATGCCCAGCACCGTGGCGCTCA
>DAONOU010000359.1:0-2195 GCA_035409265.1 Arachnia sp.
AGCTCTCCGAGTTCGTGAAGCTGTTCGAGGACACCTTCGGTGTCACCGCTGCCGCCCCCGTCGCCGTCGCCGCTGCCGCCCCGGCCGCTGCCGCCGAGGAGGCCGCCGAGGACGAGGGTTCCGGCAAGGTCGACGTCATCCTGACCTCCGGCGGCGACAAGAAGATCGCCGTCATCAAGGAGGTGCGCGCGCTCACCTCGCTCGGCCTCAAGGAGGCCAAGGACCTCGTCGAGGGCGCCCCGAAGCCCGTCCTCGAGCAGGTCGACGCCGAGACCGCGGCCAAGGCCAAGGAGGCCCTCGAGGCCGCCGGCGGCTCCGTCGAGGTCAAGTGACCCCAGGCTCGCAAGAGCCGAAAGCGAGGCCCGTCCCCACTGCGGGGGCGGGCCTTTCGCCTTGATGGGGCCGGGCGTGTCGGGTTGCCCCGCGCGCGGCGCTCGCTACCATAGTTTGCTTCTCGGGGACGCTTGCCGTAGAGTGGTTGTTTGCCCTGCTATGCGTTCGCCCCCGTTATTTGACGCGGGTCGTTCGCCGTGCACGGATTACAGCTTCAAGCGTTCCTGGAAGGACCGAATCTTGGCCGCCTCGCGCTCTGCGTTGAAGAACACCAATGTCGTCTCGTCCACCGGCCGGATCTCGTTCGCGAAGATCCACGAGCCGCTGGAGGTTCCCAACCTCCTGGACCTGCAGATCGACGCATATAACTGGCTGATCGGTAACGAGACCTGGCGCGCGTCCGTGGAGGCGCAGCTCGCCGCCGGACGCACCGATGTCAACACCCGCTCCGGCCTTGAGGAGATCTTCTCGGAGATCTCGCCCATCGAGGACTTCAACGAGACGATGTCGCTGTCGTTCCGCGACCACCGCTTCGAGGAGCCGAAGTACACCATCGAGGAGTGCAAGGACCGCGACGTCACCTACGCCGCGCCGCTCTTCGTCACCGCCGAGTTCGTGAACAACGACACGGGTGAAATCAAGTCCCAGACCGTCTTCATCGGCGACTTCCCGCTGATGACGGACAAGGGCACCTTCATCATCAACGGCACCGAGCGTGTCGTCGTGTCCCAGCTCGTGCGCTCGCCCGGCGTCTACTTCGAGCAGACCCCGGACAAGACGTCGGACAAGGACATCTTCTCCTGCAAGGTGATCCCGTCGCGCGGGGCGTGGCTGGAGTTCGAGATCGACAAGCGCGACATGGTGTTCGTGCGCCTCGACCGCAAGCGCAAGCAGAACGTCACCGTGCTGCTGAAGGCGCTCGGCTGGAGCGAGGACAAGATCCTCGAGGAGTTCGGCGACTACGAGTCGATGCGGCTCACCCTGGAGAAGGACTCCGTCCGCACCCAGGACGAGGCCCTGCTCGACATCTACCGCAAGCTGCGCCCGGGCGAGCCCCCGACGCGCGACGCCGCGCAGGCGCTGCTCGAGAACTACTACTTCAACCCGAAGCGCTACGACCTCGCGAAGGTCGGCCGGTACAAGATCAACAAGAAGCTGGGTCTTGAGCTGCCGTTCGACCAGCAGGTGCTGACCATCGACGACATCGTCGCGGCCATCCGCTACGTCGTGGCCCTGCACGAGCGTCTCGAGACCATCGACGGCCTGCCCGTCGAGGCCGACGACATCGACCACTTCGGAAACCGTCGCCTCCGCACCGTCGGCGAGCTGATCCAGAACCAGCTGCGCACCGGCCTCGGCCGCATGGAGCGCGTCGTCCGCGACCGCATGACCACGCAGGACATCGAGGCGATCACGCCGCAGACGCTGATCAACATCCGCCCGGTGACCGCGGCGCTGAAGGAGTTCTTCGGCACCTCGCAGCTGTCGCAGTTCATGGATCAGAACAACCCGCTCGCGGGCCTGACCCACAAGCGCCGCCTGTCGGCGCTCGGCCCCGGCGGCCTCTCGCGCGACCGCGCCGGCATGGAGGTCCGCGACGTCCACTCGTCGCACTACGGCCGCATGTGCCCCATCGAGACCCCTGAAGGCCCGAACATCGGCCTCATCGGCTCGCTCGCCTCGTTCGCGCGCGTCAACGCGTTCGGCTTCATCGAGACGCCGTACCGCAAGGTCGTCGACGGTCACATCACCGACCAGATCGACTACCTGACCGCCGACGAGGAGGACCGGTACTCGATCGCGCAGGCCAACGCCGCCGCGGACGCGGACGGCCGCCTGACGGAGGAGCGCGTGCTCGTCCG
>DAONOU010000360.1:0-2174 GCA_035409265.1 Arachnia sp.
ATGGCGCGGCTCGGCGGCGGTTCGGTCGCGATCCGCAACGAGGCCGGAACGGTGTGGAGGTACGAGGCCCGCACGCGGTGGACGCGCATCATCGACGGCGTCAGCGCCATCGGCTTCGGCTCCTGAGCCCTCACGCGGGTTGAGCCGGGCCGCGAGGCGCGAGGGCCCATATCGAGACCGCCAGCCTGTGGACATCCGGTAGATCGCGCCGCCGATGTGCGACAACACGGGCATGAGAGCCCTACTCGACGCCGCGGCCGACCTCCTGCTCGGCTCGGCCTGCCCCGGCTGCGACCGCCCCGGGTGGGGCGTGTGCGCCGGCTGCCTGCGGGAGTTGCGCGGGCCGCCGATCGAGATCGCGGCCGGGCCTCCGCGCGTCGTCGCGGCCTGCGACTACCGCCCGCTGCTCGCCCGGATCATCCCGCGTTTCAAGGACGACGGCGCCCTCCACCTCGACCGGCTGCTTGGCGAGCTGCTCGCCCGCGCGGTCCTGGAGCTGGCGCCGCCGCCGTCGACGGTTCTTGTTCCCGTGCCGTCGTTGGCGGGCGCGGTGCGCAGGAGGGGGTTCGATCACGCCGCGCGGGTCTGCGCCGTCGCCTCTCGCGACACGGGGCTGGCCCGCGCGGCGCCGCTGTCGCGCGGGCGCGCCGGCGCGGACCAGCGGGGCTTGGGTCGCGCGGAGCGGGCGGCGAACCTCGCGGGCTCCATGACGGCCCGGCGCGCGCGAGACGACGCCGGGCCGGCGATCCTGGTCGACGACGTGTACACGACGGGGGCCACCGCCGCGGAGGCGCTCAGGGCGCTGGCCGAGGCGGGGATCGCTGTGGTCGGCGTCGCCGTCGTCGCTCGTGCGGACAAACCCTTGACCAGTTCATGGATGGGCTGACAGGCCCTTTCGTTCGGGAGTAGCGTTAGTGCATGGAGACGCCGCAGGTCCGAGATTTCTCGGGTCACCTGCGGCGTTGCACCATTCATCCGCGGGAGTCCCCGCGGGTGTCAGCGGGGCTACTAGGGAGCCACTGAATGATCGATCAGGGATCCCTAGGTCCCACGACAGACGGAGGAACTGATGGACATCGTCGTCACCGGTCGGCACTGCACGATCAACCCGGAGCTCAAGGAACTGGTTCACGAGAGGATCGCGACCGTCGAACGATTGCGCGACCGCGTGATCCGCGCCGAGGTCGATTTCACCGCAGATGACGCGACGAAGGATCCCTCCCACGCGATCAGCGTTCAGTTGACGCTGCGCAGCCGCGGCCCGGTGGTCCGCGCAGAGGCGAAGGCGAGCGACAAGACCGCGGCCTTCGAGATGGCCCTCGACAGGCTGAAAGCGCAGCTGCGCAAGGCGGCCGACCGCCGCAAGACGCACCGTGGCCTGCGCAACGGCCCCGCCGCCGAGCCCGTCGCCCCGGTCGCCGAGCCGGAGGCCGAGGACGAGGCGCCGGAGACCGTAGAGGTGGCCGGGCTGGTGGTCACCGGCGACGGCCCCCTCGTGGTGCGCGTCAAGGAGTTCGATGCCGAGGCGCTCACGCTGGCGCAGGCCCTCGACGAGATGGAGCTCGTCGGCCACGACTTCTTCCTGTACCAGGACAAGGAGTCCGGTCGCCCGTCGGTCGTCTACCGCCGCAAGGCCTACAACTACGGCGTGATACACCTCAACGTGTCCTGACGCGCTGATCGACGGCGAACGCCCACCCCGCCAGACGGCCGGGTGGGCGTTCTGCGCGTGTTGGCCGCGCGCGTTAGGATGGCGGGCGGCATCGCTGCAGCCTTTCCCAGGCTCGGCCCTTGATCAAACAAGAAGGACAACACTCGTGGGATTCATGGAATTTCTGAGCGGCCTCGGCTCCGGAGCCCAACTCCGCAAGCTGCAGAAGGTGGCCGATCAGGTCAACTCCATCGAGGAGGACTTCAAGGCGATGTCGGACGCCGAGTTGCGTGCGGAGACGGACACGTTCCGCGCCCGCATCGCCGACGGCGAGTCCCTGGACCGCCTGATGCCGGAGGCCTTCGCCACGGTGCGCGAGGCGTCGGTGCGGGTGCTTCACAAGCGTCACTTCGACGTGCAGATCATGGGCGGCGCCGCCCTGCACTGGTGCAACATCGCCGAGATTAAGACCGGTGAGGGCAAGACCCTCGTCGGCACCCTCCCCAGCTATCTGAACGCTCTG
>DAONOU010000361.1:0-2166 GCA_035409265.1 Arachnia sp.
CGAGCGCACGCGCGATCACCGCCCGCTGCTTCTGGCCGCCCGAGAGGTTGACGGCCTTCGACGCCGCCTTGTCGCCCATCTCCAGCTGCTCCAACACGCTCAAGGCGCGGGCGTTCCTCGCGCGCCGGCCGAGCCCGCCCACCTTCATCGGCAGCACCACGTTCTCCTGGACGCTCTGGTTGGGGGTGAGGAAGAACTGCTGGAAGACGAACCCGAACGTCTTGTTCCTCGTCCGGTTGAGCGCCTTCCTCGACAGGTCGAACGTGTCGCGGCCGTCGAGCATGATGGAGCCGTCGGTGGGCCTGTCGAGCAGCGCGAGCAGGTGCATCAGCGTCGACTTGCCCGAGCCGCTCTTCCCGATGATCGCGATCGTCTCCCCCTCCCGGACGTCGAGGGTGACGCCGCACAGCGCCTCGAAGCTCGCCTCGCCGCTGTCGTAGGTCTTGCGCACATTGCGCGCTGATAGGACTACTGAACTCATGCTCCCGCTCTCGCTCTCCGGCCCACCAGTGAGGGCCTGGCGTCGGGGCGCCGCGGCGCCCCGACATCTCCCAGTCTGCGAGCTGACTAGGCGTGACACATCGGCGCGGGGATGGATCTTCCGTGTACAACCCGGGGTGTGCGGTGAGTACAACCACGGCTGGATTCGCCCCGAGCCGACGGCTGAGAGAATGGGGCGTGACCACGACAGCCCGACGCGCCCCCGGCACGGATGCGCCCCGCGCGGACTGGCCCAGCGCCCGAGCGCGCCGCTGGGGCCGCGTCGTCGGCGAGGTCCTGCTCACCGCGGTCGTCGTCATGTCGGCGCCGATCAGCCTGCTCGGGCCGACCTCGCTCGACCTCGTCGTCGGGTTCGTCGCGACGCTCCTCCCCGCGGCGTTCCTGTGGCTGCGCCGTCGCCACCCCGTCCACGTTCTCGTGGCCTGCCTGCGCTGTTCCTCGTCGCCGCCTGCTACGCGCAGTTCACGCCCGCCAACGTGCTCCCCGTCGCGGCGAGCCTCTACTCGTACATGATTCAGCGTCCGCGCGAGCACGGATGGTATGTCGCGGGGGCGGTCCTCCTGCTCACCGTGGCGATCTCCTGGCCGACTCGGTCCGCAACAGGCGCGCCTACATCGCGGAGATCGTGGCCCGGGCCGATCACGCGGAGGCGACCCGAGAGTCGGAGGCGGCGCGGCGCGTGAGCGAGGAGCGGCTCCGCATCGCCCGCGACCTGCACGACGTCGTCGCGCACCAGATCTCGCTGATCAGCCTGAACGCCTCCGTTGCCTTGGCCGGTCTGAACGCCCAGAGCGACCCCACCCGCACGGCACTCCTCGCGATCAAGGGCGCCTCGCGCCGGGTCCTCGGGGACATAGGCGACCTGCTGGCCGTCCTGCGCTCCGACGACGAGGCATCGCTGGTCCCGCAGCCCGGGCTCGAGCAACTGCCCGACCTGATCGACGACTTCGCCCGCGCGGGCCTCGTCGTCACCGTTCGCCACGAGGGCGGGGTCCCGCGGCTGACGCCCACCGGCGACGTGGTCGCCTACCGGGCGGTCCAGGAGGCCCTCACGAACGCCACGAAGCACGGCGACGGCGCCCGCGCGCACCTCCTCGTCCATTCGACCGCGGAGCAGGTGCGGATCGTCGTCACCAACCCGACCGCGGCGGACGCGTTCGCCGGCGACGGCTTCGGCCTCTCCGGCATGCGGGAGCGCGTGGCCGCCGTGCGCGGCACCATGGAGATCGCGATCGAGGCGGGGGTGTTCCGGTTGGCCATCGTCCTGCCGCGGGACCGCTCCGACGAGGCCGGCTGGCAGGAGGCCCCATGATCCGGGTTGCGATCGTCGACGACCAGTCGCTGATCCGCACCGCCGTCGCGGCGCTGCTGGGATCGGAGCCGGACATCGTCGTCGTGGGGGAGGCCGCCGACGGGGTCGGCGCCCTGGAGTTGATCGCCGGCACCGCGCCGGACGTGGCGCTCCTCGACATCCGCATGCCCCACATGGACGGCATCCAGGCCACCCGGGCCATCAGGTCCGACCCCCGGATGGCCGCCACCAGCGTCCTCATCCTGACCACGTTCGAGGAGGACGCCTACGTCCTGGCCACCCTCCGCGCGGGGGCCAGCGGATTCATCGGCAAGGGCGCCGAGCGCGAGGAGATCGTGCGCGCGGTGCGGGCC
>DAONOU010000362.1:0-2159 GCA_035409265.1 Arachnia sp.
TGGTGCCGCAGACGCCGTCGGACCTGCTGTACCTGCCGAGCGTCGGCGAGGAGCTGCGCCAGGCGGACCGGGAGTCCCACGCCGCCGAGGGCACGACCCGCGCGATCCTCGCCCGGCTCGGCGCCGACCTCCCGGACGACCGCAACCCCCGCGACCTGTCCGAGGGCCAGCGGCTCGCGCTCGTGCTGGCCATCCAGCTCGCCGCGCGCCCCACCGTCATCTGCCTGGACGAGCCGACGCGCGGCCTCGACTACCAGATGAAGCACGAGCTGGCGCTGATCGTGCGCCAGCTCGCCGACGACGGCGCCTGCGTGGTCATCGCCACGCACGACGTCGAGTTCACCGCGCAGGCAACGGACCGCTGCGTCGTGCTCGCCGACGGCGACGTGGTGGCCGACGGCCCCACCCGCGTCGTCTGCTGCGCCTCCCCCGGCTTCTCCCCTCAGGTCGCGAAGGTGTTCCACCCCCACGACGTGCTCACCGTCGCCGAGGTCGCGGCGGCCCTCACCGCCCAGGGACTGCGATGACACCGCTCGTTGAGCCGGGCCGCAAGGCGAAGCCGCGCGCCCGCGTCGAAACGAATGGACCCGACCCCAGCAAGCGAAGCGTGGATTGGGCGTCCGGGGTCATGCTCGGGATCGCGGTCGTCGTCGCGTTCCTGTCGTTCCTGTGGCCGCTGTTGGTGGCGCCGTCGGCGGCGCTCGACGGCAACGCGCTGTCGCCGTTCGTCTTCGCGGTGCTGCTGCCCATCGTGATCGGGATCGTGGTCTCCCAGCTCAGCAGGGGCACGATCGACCCGAAGACGTTGGCGATGCTGGGCGTGCTCTCCGCGCTGGGCGCGCTGTCGCGGCCGCTGGGCGCGGGCACGGCGGGCATCGAGTTCGTGTTCATCCCGCTGATCCTCGGCGGGCGCGTGTTCGGCCCCACCTTCGGCTTCCTCCTCGGCAGCACGACGCTGCTGACCTCGTCGCTGCTGACCGGCGGCGTCGGGCCCTGGCTACCGTTCCAGATGATGGCGGCGTCGTTCGTCGGCATGGGCGCGGGGCTCCTCCCCGGCGGTCATCGGGCCCAGCCCGGGTCGCGACCGGCACACGGAAGCTGGGCGGAGATCGCGCTGCTCGGCGCGTACGGCGCGGTGGCCACGACGCTCTACGGCGCGCTCGTCGACCTCACCTTCTGGCCGTTCAACCTGGGCCTGTCCACCGAGCTGAGCTACGTCGCCGGCGCCCCGATACTGGAGAACCTGCACCGCTTCCTGCTGTGGAATCTCGCCACGGCGATGGGCTGGAACCTCGGCCGCGCGGTCACGACGATCGTGACGCTCGCGATCGTCGGCCGCCCGCTCCTGCGCATCCTGCGCCGCACCAACCGCCGCGCCACCTTCGCCCCCGGCTGAGTCTCTGTCAGGGCGCGGCCACCCTCCAGGCAGCGAGTCGCGCCGCCACGTCATGATGATCGACGGCGCCTTCCGCCACCGCGATGACCAACGCGTAGGCCTCGTCGTCGGGAGCCTCAATGCCAACCTCGTTGAGCCCGTAGAGCACCACCACCGATAGCCAGCCCAGTCGCTTGTTGCCGTCGACCAGGGCGTGGTTGCGCACGACGGACTCCAACAGGACCCCGGCCTTGACGTCGAGACTCGGGTAGGCCTCGACGCCGAACACCGAAGCCTGCGGCCGATACGCCGCTGAATCAAGGAGCCCGACGTCGCGGACCGGACCGACCTCAAGGTCCCCAGCGAGCGTAAGGAGATCTTCCAGCGAGAGGTAGTGGATCACTGGCCGAGACGGTCAAGCAGGTCTGCGTAGCGAACGCGCGCGGACTCGGATAACCGACGGACCTTGTCCTCGTGCACACGCCGCGCGGAAGCCTCGCGGATCGCGCGCACGGTTGCCTCCTGTTTGCTGACGCCGTCGGCCTCCGCGAGCAGCGCGAGCGCCTGCTCGTCCTCGGGTGTCAGCCGCAATGTCATCGCCATGGAAGCGATGATACCACTCTGGTATCAGACGGCTACACTCAGCGGATCAGGCGGGCGGCGAGGACGCCGTCGATGCCGAGGATGCGATCCAGAAGCTCATCGGAGACGTCGCCCTCCACGTCGACAAGGGTGTAGGCCAGCTCGCCTCGCGACTTGTTCAGCAGGTCCTCGATGTTGTGGC
>DAONOU010000363.1:0-2139 GCA_035409265.1 Arachnia sp.
GTATTGGGCAGGACCTGAACCCCGGGCGGTACCCTCACCGTGAGCGCGGAGAAGTGATGACGCCATCTCGCGGTGTGCTGCCAAGCCATCCATGGGCTCGACGGTAGAGCCGCCTGCAGACGACGCTGGATGGCAGTTCTTCCAGCAGCAAGTGGGCGCCGGATCTACTCCACCTCATCCATGCGCGCGCGCACCTTGTCGATGAATGCCGCTTCGGCGTTGCGGCGCTCGTCCTCTGTCGCGTTCATCCCCGCCGCCCCACCGCGGCGGGTAGCGACTCCCTGCCGCTGTTACCGGCTCAGGCCCCCGGGTCGTCGAGCAGGTCGCCCGGGGCGATCCCGAAGACCTGCTCGATGTCGCCGGGGGTCGCCGCGTGGAGGTAATGCGCGAACTTCGCGTTCACGGCTGCCATGTGCTCACGGGCGACGCCTTCGGTGATGAACAGCTCGTGGGCGATGTCGGCCCACCGTTCGCCGCGCGCCCGGCGGGCCAGGACCTGGCGCTGCCGCGGCGTCAGCGTGGGGAGGCCGCCGCGGCGCTCGAGAATCTCCGCCAGCCCCACGAGCGACTGGGTGATCACGGTGCCGCCCTCGGCTACGGTGCGGAAGGCAGCCGAGGAGTCCTTGACCTGCTCGGACTTGTGCACGACCCCCTGGGCGCCGGCGCGCAGGCGTTGGGCGAGCACGAGCTTGCGACCCTCGTCGGTGTACAGGCAGATGTTGTAGCCCGCCGTGTGGACCGCGCGGATAGCAGTCACCCCCTGGCGGACGCCGCCGCGCGCCCAGCCGCCGGAGAGCTTGAGATCGAGGATCACCAGGTCCACCAGGGGGCGGTCGACGAGGAGCTGCTCGATGTCTGGGTAGGTGGCGATGACATCGAGCTCGGGATGCATGACCGGCAACCCGAAGCGCACCACCGTCGAGTCGTCGATGACGACGACCCTGAATCGGCGGGTGGGGGCCTCACCGCCCGGGACGTTTGTCATTCCCGCTCTCCGTCCCAGTCACCGTCACGGCTGTCCCCCGTCCGGGCGCGGACGAGAGACGCACGCTCATTCCTCGGCGCCCGAGCCCTTCGACGACCTGGCTGCCGAGTCCGAAGCCGAGGGGCGTTGTCGCCAGGTCGAACCCCACGCCGTCGTCTCGGACGACGATGTCCCACTCCTCGCCTTTCTGGTCGGCGTGAACGACGACCTGGGTGGCCTGCGCGTGGCGCCTGACGTTGTGCAGCACCGTCTCCAGCGCCCGCTGAAGCGCCAGTGCGTCGCCCTCGGAAAGCCGGGCGTCCGCCCCTAGCTCGACCGAGAGCTCGAGCGGCAGGTCGTGGAAGCCGCTGGTCGCACCCGCGACGGCGGCTCCAAGCGTGTGGACGCCCAGGTCGTCGCTGCCCGGAGGAGGCGCGGAGAGGTAGGTGCGCAGCCGCACCGCCTCGTCCCGTGCCTGCTGCCGCAGCGCTGGGAGCACGACTGGTGGGGTGGTCTCGTCGCCGAGGAGGCGCAGAATCCCGGTGACGTCATGCACCATGACGCGGTAGCGGTCCAGCTCGGTATGCCGTGCCGCCTCGACCGCGAGCGAGCGGTACTGCATCGCGCGGTCGGCGGTGAGACGTAGGTGGGTGGCGACGAGGGCGCCGCTCAAGCCGAAGACGAGGTAGACCAGCGCGTTGGCAGCGATGCTGACGTGGTCCCGTACCCCCCCGGCATACATGCTCGCGACGTACACCGCCGCGATCGCGACGCTGACCACCAGCACGCGCCGGACGTCCCGGATCCACACCGATGCGGCGGCCACCGTGGTGTTCGCGAATCCAGATTGCCACGCCGCCCACGTACCCAGGAGGAGCCATGGGTCGAGGAGGAAGGGCATTACGGCGAGGGCCGCGATAGTGACCGCGACCTCGGCCGCGCCCGCCGCGCCGCCGACGACGCGGCGGTGCCGAATGGCGGCGACGCCGTTGAGGACCGCAATCCCGCCGCAGGCGAGGAGCACCATGGCATATAGCACCGGCGCGGAGGTCTCGCGCAGTCCGGCGACGCTGCCGATGACCATGAGAGCGAGGGTGCCGCCGCGGATGGAGAGGTAGACCAAGGCCATTCCGTACTCGACGTCGGCCCGCAAGTCATCCGTAGGACGTGGTCGC
>DAONOU010000364.1:0-2108 GCA_035409265.1 Arachnia sp.
CGCCATCGCCATCGCGCTCGGCACCTTCCTCGGCGGCTGGCGCATCATCCGCACCATGGGCAAGGGCCTCGTCGAGGTCTGCCCGCCGCAGGGCCTCGCCGCCGAGGCCTCTTCGGCCTCCGTCATCCTCGCCTCCAGCCACCTGGGCTTCGCCCTCTCGACGACCCACGTCGCCACCGGCTCCATCCTCGGCAGCGGCCTCGGGCGGCGCGCCGCTGTGAACTGGTCGGTTGCCGGCCGCATGGTCATCGCCTGGGTCATCACGCTCCCCTCCGCGGGCATCGCGGGGGCCGTCACCTGGTTCATCGGGCACAGCGTCGGCGGCCTCCTGGGCGCGCTGCTGGTGTTCGCGATCCTGCTCGCGCTCTCGGGCGTGATGTACGTGTACTCGCGGCGCAGCCACGTGGACCACAAGAACGTCAACGACGACTGGGTCGAGGACGTCACCGACCGGCAGCTCCCGGTGAGGACGCACTGATGAACAACCTCTGGCTCGCCCTCGAGGGCGCGTGGCACGTCCTCCTCGCCGGCATCATCCTGGGCGCCGGCCTCCCCGCCATCTTCGCGCTCGGCCTTCGCTCGCTGTCCTACGGCACGGGCAAGGACGCCGACGACCCGCTCCACCAGCCCCACCTGATCGGCAAGATCGGCGCCGTCGTGTGCTTCTCTCTCGTCATCGGCGCCATCGGCCTCGGCATCGCGGTGATCGTCGCGCACGGCTTCGGCGTCAAGCTCAGCTTCGAGCGCTTCATCCCCGGCTTCTGACCGTTCGGGGTTCCGCCCGCTTCCCGTCAGGGCGTTAACACCGCCTTAACGGGACCGCCGCCGACGGCCCCATCAACGGGTTTACGATGAGGCAACGTGCTGGCAGCAATGCGACGGCACAGTGCTTACGTCGACGCAAGAGGAGCAGACCCGCGACCGTCCCCGCCGACACACTCGAGGCCGTCAAGCAGCGCGCCGCGGAGGAGGTCGAGCGCCGCAAGGAGCAGCTCGTCGCCCTCAGCCACGCCATCCACGAGAACCCCGAGCTCTCCTGGGAGGAGCACGCCGCCGCGGCGCTCGTGGCCGACGCGCTGCGCGACGCAGGCTTCGCCGTCGAGGTGGGCGCCTACGACGTGCCCACGGCCGTCGAGGCGGTGTACGGCAACGGCGACCTCACCGTCACCGTGTGCGCCGAGTACGACGCGCTCCCGGGCATCGGGCACGCGTGCGGGCACAACGTCATCGCGTCGTCAGGCGTGGGCGCGGCGCTCGCGCTGGCATCTGTCGCCGAGGAGGCCGGCCTGCGGGTGAAGCTGCTGGGCACACCCGCGGAGGAGCACGGCGGCGGCAAGGTCTCGCTGCTCGAGGCGGGTGCCTTCGAGGACACGCACCTCTCGCTCATGGTCCACGGCATGACGTCGACCCCCGGCATGACCGGCGACAGCCACAGCGCCCGCAGCATGAGGTCTCGCACGGCGGCGAGGCGACCAACATCATCCCGGACCGCACCGTCGTCCAGGTCGAGCTGCGCGCCTACGACCTCGGCATCTGGCGCGACATGAAGCAGAAGGTGCTGCGCTGCTTCGAGGCGGGCGCCGTCGCCACCGGCTGCACGTGGGAGTGGCGCCCGACGGAGCATCCGTACGCGCCGCTCCTCCACGACGACACGCTCGCCGACCTCTGGGACCGCAACTTCGAGGCCCGCGGCCGCGTCCTCGACTACGGCGAACAGCTGGGCGGCGGCTCGACCGACATGGGCAACGTGTCCCTCGTCGTGCCGTCGATCCACCCCCTGCTCACCTTCCGGGGGAAGCAGGCGCCGGCCCACAACCCCGCGTTCACCGAGATCGCGGGCAGCGCGGAGGCGGACGACGCCATCCTCGACGGCGCGGCCACCATGGCCGCCACCGTCCTCGACGTCGCGCTCACCCCGGAGCTGCGCGCCGACTACCAGGCCCGCAAGGCCGCACGCCCCGCCGGGGCCACCCAGGCGAAGTTCTCCGCCTGACCCGTATCGGCTCGGGCCGTCGGCCCATCCACCCGAGAAGAGGTCATCGCGACCGCATCACCCGAATCCCGCACCTCGACCGCTCCGCGCGAGTTCGACATCGGCTTCCGCGACA
>DAONOU010000365.1:0-2107 GCA_035409265.1 Arachnia sp.
GGCGGCCTGCCGCGCGGCCGCGTCGTCGAGATCTACGGCCCGGAGTCCAGCGGCAAGACGACGGTGGCGCTGCACGCCATCGCGAACGCGCAGCGGGGCGGCGGCATCTGCGCCTTCATCGACGCCGAGCACGCGCTCGACCCGGACTACGCGCAGAAGCTGGGCGTCGACACCGACGAGCTCCTGGTCTCGCAGCCGGACAACGGCGAGCAGGCGCTCGAGATCGCCGACACGCTGGTGCGCTCAGGCGCGCTGTCGCTGATCGTCATCGACTCGGTGGCCGCGCTCACGCCGCGCGCGGAGATCGAGGGGGAGATGGGCGACTCGCACGTCGGCCTGCAGGCCCGGCTGATGAGCCAGGCCCTGCGCAAGATGACCGGCGCGCTCAAGACCTCGAACACCACCGCCATCTTCATCAACCAGCTGCGCGAGAAGATCGGCGTCATGTTCGGCAGCCCGGAGACCACCACCGGCGGCCGGGCGCTCAAGTTCTACTCCTCGGTCCGGCTCGACGTGCGCCGCATCGAGACCCTGAAGGACGGCACGGAGATGGTGGGCAACCGCACCCGCGTCAAGGTCGTCAAGAACAAGGTGGCCCCGCCCTTCAAGCAGGCCGAGTTCGACATCATCTACGGCGCCGGCATCTCTCGCGAGGGCTCGCTGATCGACATGGGCGTGGACGCCGGCATCATCCGCAAGGCCGGCGCCTGGTTCACCTACGAGTCAGACCAGCTGGGCCAGGGCAAGGAGAACGCCCGCAACTTCCTGCGCAACAACCCCGACGTCGCGGCCGAGATCGAGCGGCGGATCCGCCTGCACCTCGGCATCGACAAGGAGGACGTGCCGGAGGGGATCAACCCGGAGACCGGCGAAGTTGACTTCTGAGGACCACGCGCTCCTTGAGCCGCGCACCCCGCGAAGCGACGGGCCAGACATGCTCCTTGAGCCGGGCACCCCGCGAAACGACGGGCCAGATACGCTCCTTGAGCCGGGCACCCCGCGAAGCGGCGGCGCGCGTCGAAAGGATGGCGAGTCCGACCGGGCCACGCAGCTGGAGGTGGCTCGCACCATCGCGCTCGACCTCCTGACCGCGAGGCAGCGCTCGGCGCACGAGTTGCGCGCCGGGTTGCTGCGCCGGCGCACGCCGCCGGACGTGGCGGACGAGGTGGTCGAGCGGCTGGCCGGCGTGGGCCTCGTCGACGACGTGGCCTTCGCCGAGGCGCTGACCACCTCGCGCGTCACCCACAGCCAGCGCGGGCGCGCCCGGATCCGGCAGGAGCTGCGGGAGAAGGGCGTCGACCGGGAGGTGGCGGAGGCGGCCCTGGCCGAGCTGGACCCCGAGGCGGAGCTGGAGGGTGCGCTCGCCCTGGCCCGGCGCAGGGCGCGCTCGCTCGCGGGTTTGGAGCCCCACGTCGCGCGGCGTCGCCTGGCCGGCGTCCTCGCGCGGAGGGGGTACTCGCCGAGCATCGTCTCCACCGCCCTTGCCGAGGCTTTGGGGAGCGGCGCTGTTGAGTTTCCCGAGGGCGACCAATAGGCTCTAGCCCAAGGTCACAGACCCTGCATGAACCCGGCCGGAACCCCTCCGGCCAAACGATTTTGACATCACACCCGGCGGTTCGCCGCCGTCTGAACGAACTTTCGCGCCAACGACCGGCGCGCACAATTCAGGCCCCGCCGCGAGGCGGGGGAACGAGCCGTCCCGTCGTGGCAGGGCCCTGTGGCCGAGTGATATGCCATGAGGAGGCCCCGTGCCCGAGCTCGGATGGGTGTTAGCCGCCATCGCGTTGGTGGGAGTCGTCGTTCTCGGCGTGCTGTTGCGCCGCGCGTCGATGCGTTCCGCGGAGGACCGCGCAAGTTGGGAGAAGAGGTCCCGCGCCGACATCGCGTCGGCGCGCGAATCCGCCCAGGCCGCCGCGGTCGCGCTGCGCGCGGACGCCGAGCGCGTCCTCGCCCAAGCCGAGGCGCGGGCCAAGGAGGAGATGGACGACGTCGAGCGTCGGCGCCGCGAGATGGAGGCCTCGATCGCCTCGCAGCGGGCGGAGCTCCGGGAGGAGCGGGCGGCGCAGGAGCGCCGCGCCGAGCGGCTCCACGAGCGCGAGGACCGGGT
>DAONOU010000366.1:0-2053 GCA_035409265.1 Arachnia sp.
AGGCGCTCCTCGAACTGCCCGCGGTACATCGCGCCCGCGACGAGCGCGGAGATGTCGAGGGTGATGAGTTCCTTGTTCTTGAGCGAGTCGGGGACGTCGCCCGCGACGAGGCGCTGCGCGAGGCCCTCGACGACGGCGGTCTTGCCGACGCCCGGCTCGCCGATCAGCACGGGGTTGTTCTTGGTGCGCCGGGCCAGCACCTGGACGACGCGGCGGATCTCCGAGTCGCGGCCGATCACCGGGTCGAGCTTGCCCTCCCGGGCCCGCTCCGTGAGGTCGAGCGAGTACTTGTCGAGGACGGACTCCCCGCCCTCGGACTCGGCCGACGTCACGCGCTTGCCGCCGCGGGACGCCTCGAAGGCCTCCTTCAGCGCGTCGGCGTCCACACCTTGCTTCGTCAGCAGCGTGTGCGCGTCCGACGGGACGGTGGCCAGCGCGATCAGCAGGTGCTCGGTCGCGACGAAACTGTCGCCCAGCGCGTCGGCAAGGGTCTCGGCCTGCGCGAGGACGCGCGCCAGCGGCCCGCTGATCCCGGGCTGGCTGACGGAGCTGCCGCTCGTGGCGGGCAGCTTCTTGATGGCGGCGACGGCGGCCGCGTCGACGGCCGCGGGGTCTGCCCCGACGGCCTCCAGCAGCGCGCCGACCGTGTTGTCGGGGGTGAGCAGGAGGCCATGCAGGAGGTGCACCGGCTCCGCGTTCGGGTTTCCGTTGGTGAGGGCCTGGCGAACCGCCGCCGTGACGGCGTCGCGAGACTTGGTGGTGAGCCTTTCCGTGTTCATAAAAAGTGAGTGCCTCCTCGGTCGATACAGAAGTTGAGTCTACCTCACTCAACCCTCGACGCAAGCCTGATATTCCCCCGGACCAGCATCCGAACGAACCGCTTGCACAGTGCTAGCATGAGGTCATGGCCACGCTCTACATTCGAGATGTCTCCGACCCCGTAGCGGAGACGTTGAAGCTGCGGGCGGCGGCGCAAGGGCTGTCTCTTTCCGCCTACGTGGCGCGAGAGCTCTCGAAGCTCGCGTCCCGGCCCACCAATGAGGAGATCGTCGCTCGCCTGCGCGCGGACGACCGCTCCGAAGGCCCTACGAGGGCGGACATCCTCGAGGCCGTTGGGGACAGCCGACGATGATCGTCGTCGATGCTTCGGCGATGGTCGAGGCGCTCGTCGGCCGCGATCCCGACCCGACGATCCTCGACGCGCTGAGCCGCGAGGTCTCCGCGCCGCACGTACTGGACACAGAAGTACTTTCGGCCCTGCGAGGCCTCTGCCTCGGCGGCCGGCTCACTCCGCAGGCCGCCGAGATCGCGCTGGACCGCTACTTCTCTTTGGCGATCGTCCGGCACGAGACCTCACCCCTCGCCGCCCGGGTCTGGCAGCTCAGGCACCAGTTCACGAGCTACGACGCGAGCTACCTGGCGCTGGCCGAAGCGCTCGATGTCCCGTTGCACACGTGCGACGCGAAGCTGGCCACCAATGGACATCGCGCCGTCGTGCAGGTGATGGGGCGCTCGAACTCTTGACGGCATAACGCTGGTTATACAGCCAGGCGCGCCCATATGGCGGATGGTTGGCTGTACAAGCCAGCGTTGTGCACGCCCCGGCCGAGATCGACGCGCCCGAAGCGGCGGATAGACTGGCGCCAACCAGAGGAGACCACATGGCAGCGCCCCGCATCCTTCCGTCCGCGGACCTCGACGACGGCGTCAGCATCGGCGATGGGTCGAGCGTGTGGCACCTGGCGCAGGTGCGCGGCGGCGCGGAGATCGGCGAGAACGTCGTCGTGGGACGCGGGGCCTATATCGGGACCGGCGTCCACGTCGGGGACAACTGCAAGATCCAGAACTACGCGCTGGTCTACGAGCCCGCGTATCTGGAGGACGGCGTGTTCATCGGGCCTGCTGCGGTGCTGACGAACGACACGTTCCCGCGCGCGGTCAACCCCGACGGCACGCCGAAGAGCGCGCACGACTGGGAGCCCGTCGGGGTGACGCTCCGCGAGGGATGCTCGATCGGCGCCCGCGCCGTGTGTGTCGCTCCCGTCACCGTCGG
>DAONOU010000367.1:0-2021 GCA_035409265.1 Arachnia sp.
CCACCGGCGGAACCCTCGACGATTGGCGGGACCGCCTGCGCCCCGCGCTGCCCGCCGCGTGCCTGCCCCGGCGGTTGGTTGTCGTCGACCGCATCCCCCGCGGCCCGGGCGGCAAGCCGGACGGGGCGGCACTCACGGCTAGAGTGACCCGGTCATGAGTGATTCCCTCTCCGTCTGGGTGGCAGGCGCGCGTCCGCGCACGCTGCCCGCCGCCGTCGCCCCCATCCTCGCCGGAACGGCCAGCGCCATCGCCGCGCCCGTCGTGCTCGGCCCCCGGCACTACGTGATCGCCGTGCTCTGCCTGGTGGTCGCGCTGGCGCTCCAGGTGGGCGTCAACTACGCCAACGACTACTCCGACGGCATCCGCGGCACCGACGACGTCCGCGTCGGCCCGACGCGCCTGGTGGCCTCGGGGCTCGCCTCGCCCCGCGCGGTGAAGCTGGCCTCGTTCGCCGCGTTCGGCGTCGCGGGGATGGCCGGGCTCGCCGTCGTCGTCATCAGCGGCATCTGGATCCTGTTGGCACTGGGTCTCGTCTGCATCGCCGCGGCCTGGGGATACACCGGCGGCAGGAAGCCCTACGGCTACCTCGGCCTGGGCGAGCTGATGGTGTTCGTGTTCTTCGGGCTGGTCGCCACCGTCGGCACCGCGCTCGTGCTGGCGGGCGCGGTGCCGCCGCACGCCTGGGCCGCGGGCACCGCGGTCGGCGCGCTGGCCAGCGCGATCCTCGTGGCCAACAACCTGCGCGACATCGAGACGGACAGGGTCGCGGGAAAGATGACGCTGCCCGCCCGCCTGGGCGACCGCAATGCCCGCCTGTTCTACGCGGGGCTCTGCGCGCTGGCGGGGCTCGCCATCGTCGTCTTCGCGGCGTTGACGACGTGGCTCGCGCTGCTGGCGCTGCTGGGCCTCGTGCTCCTCATGGACCCGCTGCGGCGCGTGCTCGGCGGTGCCGTCGGCCGCGACCTGATCCCCGTCCTCCAGGCTACGGGTTTCGCGGAGATCGGGGTGGGGCTGGGCTTGCTCGTCGGGGTGCTGCTCTAGATGACGATGCACGTGTTCGACATCGCGCTGACGGTCCCGTTCCGGGGCATCACGCGGCGCTCGGGCGTGCTGTTCGAGGGGCAGGCAGGCTGGGCCGAATGGAGCCCCTTCCCCGAGTACGACGACGAGGAGGCCGCGTGCTGGCTGCGCGCGGCCCGCGAGGTGGCGGAGTTCGGCCTGCCGGCCCCGGTGCGGGGCGCCGTCGAGGTGAACGGGATCGTTCCCGCGCTGGCCCCCGCGGAGGCCGCGGCGCGCGCCGTCGCCTCGGGGTGCGCGACGGTGAAGATCAAGGTGGCCGCCGTCGGCCAGTCGCTGGACGACGACGTCGCCCGGGTGGCTGCGGTGCGGGAGGCGCTGCCGTCGGCGCGGATCCGGGTGGACGCGAACGGCGGATGGTCGCTCGCGGGGGCCGTCGACGCGCTGCACGAGCTGGGCGCCTTCGGGCTGGAGTATGCCGAGCAGCCGTGCGCGACCGTGGAGGAGCTGGCCGCGCTGCGGGCGCGGGGCCTCGGCGTGCCGATCGCGGCGGACGAGTCCATCCGCCGCGCCGCCGACCCGCTGCGGGTCAAGGCGGCGGGGGCGGCGGACGTCGCGGTGCTGAAGGTGCAACCCCTGGGCGGTCCGCGCGCCTGCCTGCGGCTGGCCGAGGAGCTGGGCCTTCCGGTGGTGGTGTCGAGCGCGGTGGAGACGTCGGTCGGCCTGCGGGCGGGCGTGGCGCTGGCCGCGGCGCTGCCCGAGCTGCCCTTCGCGTGCGGGCTGGAGACCGCGCGGTTGCTGGCGGCCGACGTCGTGCGCGATCCCCTGGCGCCGCGCGCCGGCCGGATCGAGGTGCGCGACGTCGAGGTGGACGCCGACCTGCTGCTCGCGCAGGCCGCCGGTCCGGAGCTGACGCGGTTCTGGTTGGATCGGCTGGAACGGGTGAGTCGGATCCTGGAGGGAGAGCGGTGAGCAGCATCGAACTGGGGGCGGTCGTCGTCGA
>DAONOU010000368.1:0-2018 GCA_035409265.1 Arachnia sp.
ATACGCGCTTCCTGCAGGTATGCCGCGCCTTCGGCCCCCGATGAGCGTTCGCCCTTGGGCTGCCTGAAATCCTCACACTCGCCGGCGATTTTCCGCCTGGCCGTCCGCGCGGCCGTCCGCGCGGCCGTCGCGCCGCCGACGCTTGTATGAGGTTAGTGACGCTTGTATGAGGCTGTAACGGCATACAAGCGTCACTAACCTCATACAAGCGGTGGGCCCGGGCGATTGGGGCGGCAACAGAGGCGCGATTGGGGCGGCAACAGAGGCGCGATTGGGGCGGCAACAGAGGCGCGGCTGGGCAGCAACGGCGCTAGGTGCGCTGGGGGGCGTCGCGCGCTTCGGCCCAGCGAACGGCTTCGCGCCAGGCTCGAGGCGAGCGACCCGTCGCTCGCTCGATGGCACGTCGGGCCCGCCGCGCGAGGACGACAGGGGTGTCGAGTTCGCTCCAGATGACCCGCTCCATCTCGAAGCCGAGGCCGCGCAGCCAGTCTTCTCGCCCCTTCTCGGCAACGAGGTTGGCCCGCCCCGTTCGGCCGTCCTTGTCGGCGTACTTCACCAGGCCGTCGAACTCCATCAGCACGGGGTAGTCCCGCAGCATGAAGTCCGCGAACGCCGTGCGACCGCTGTCGCTGACGCGGGCCTGGGAGATCACGGCAAGCCGCATGAGATGGAAGGCGTGCCGCAGCCTGGTCTCACCCGGCGACTCAGCGCGCCTGTCGGCGAGCGCGAGGAAGCCTGGCAGCAGATGGGTTCGCGGAGCCCCTTTGACCATCCTCAACACCTCGTCGAGCTCCGTCGGCGCGACCAGGTCACGGTGCAGTGCGGCATCGGCGGCGATGAGGGCGTCCATCGGGCCGCAGATCATGCCGGTCTGGACGATGGCAAGGGCGGGCGACACCTGGCCCCCGCGTGAGAGGTGGCCGCCATACCCGGCGGGTCGTCGATGCACGACCAGGCCGTCGCGGCGCCGGCCCTGTCCCGAGCCAGTGCCAGTGCCAGTGCCCGCACCCGAGCCCCATCGAGTCAGGTGAACGACAGACAGGTCGGCGCGGAAGAGGGGGAGACCCAACCGCAGCAACGCGCTGTAATGGCTCGGGACAGCCAGCCCGTCGTAAGCGCGACGATGTGCCTCGGTGACCAAGCGATGCCGGTCCTCGGCGTCGACAGGCGGGCGGGCGGCATACCAGCCGCGAGTGAGGCTCACGAGCTCTCCGGAACGCACGAGCGCAGCGGTATGCCGTGCGTCTACGCCAGCCGCCCGCAGATCCTCCACGGACAGCACGCCATGTTCGTCGATGGGCAGTGGACTCCTCACGCCCTCAGGGTGGCGTGACGGCGGGGTGGGCCGCTGGCAGCGGCGCCAGGGGTGTGGATAAGCCACTCGTTTGCCCGGCGGTGCGCCGGGAAGCGTCGGCGTGTGTGTGGAAGCCCGGGAGCCATGGCTCGGGGAGGTGTCAGCGCGTCTCAGGTGGCGCGCTGGGCGGGTGGAACAGGGCTGGGCGACAAACTGTGCGCGTCCGTCATATGAGAACGGCCCCCGGGTGGCCTATCGTGAGCCGCTAGCAGAGCGACAGTGGCAAAGACGCCAAGGGCGCCCCCGCCGGCGATCCCGGCACGCGCTCAGCGGCCCGACGCGACCCGGCCATCCTGGGTCAGAAGGAGTGCCTGTGTTCGACCTACCGATCCCGGAAGCCTCGCCGGGGCGCCGCCTCGGCGACGGTGGTCCCGACATGATCCAAGTGCTCACGCCCGAGGGCGAGCGAGTCGCCACGACGCCCCATGAGTACCTCGACATCATCGACGCACTGACCGACGACGAGCTGCGCGGGTTCTATCGCGACCTTGTCATGATCCGTCGCTTCGACGCCGAGGCCACCGCTCTGCAGCGCCAGGGTGAGTTGGGCTTGTGGGCCAGCCTGCTCGGCCAGGAGGCCGCCCAGGTCGGCTCCGGCCGCGCGCTGCGCCGCCAGGATTACGCCTTCCCGACCTACCGTGAGCACGGCGTCGCTTGGTGCCGC
>DAONOU010000369.1:0-2017 GCA_035409265.1 Arachnia sp.
CAGGCCACGCACGGACTCGAGACGACGCTGGCCGAGCTCGCCGAGGAGACGCCGGAGTTCCGCGACCAGGTTCGGGAGTGGTGCCGCGCACTCGTCTCGCACCTGGTCCTCGACGACCGGCGCCTCGTTGTCGCCCACGCCGGGTTGAAGGAGGCCTACCACGGGCGCGCCTCCGGCCGGGTGCGGTCGTTCGCCCTGTACGGCGACACGACGGGGGAGACCGACGAGTACGGGCTCCCGGTCCGCTATCCGTGGGCCGACGAGTACCGCGGCCGCGCGACGGTCGTCTACGGCCACACCCCGACGCCCGTGCTGGAGTGGATCAACAACACGCTGTGCCTCGACACCGGGTGCGTCTTCGGCGGCAGCCTCTCGGCGATGCGCTACCCCGAGCGCGAGACCGTGCAGGTGCCCGCGGAGGCCGTCCACTACGAGCCGGTCAAGCCGTTCCCCACCGCCCCGCCACAGCGAGGCGAGGACGAGCTGCGGCTGGGCGACGTCGTCGGCAGGCGCTCCGTCGAGACCGGGGTCATGGGCCGCGTGACCATCACGGCCGAGAACGCGGCGGGGGCGCTCGAGGTGATGAGCCGGTTCGCGCTGCACCCACGCCTCGTCCCGTACCTGCCGCCTACCATGTCGCCGGTGGCGACCTCGACCCGCGAGGGGTATCTCGAGCATCCGGACGAGGCCTTCGCGCAGTTCGCGGAGTGGGGGATCGGCCGGGTGGTGTGCGAGGAGAAGCACATGGGATCCCGCGCCGTCGTGTATCTCACACCCGACGGCGGCTCGGTGTACACGCGCACCGGGCGCGCCTTCTTCGACGCCGATCTCACCACACAGCTGCTGGAGCGCGTCCGCGCGGTGGTTCGGGCGGCAGGGCTCGACGCGGAGCTCGGGACGGACCGGCTCCTGCTCGACGCCGAGCTGCTGCCTTGGTCTGTGAAGTCGCAGGGGCTGCTGCGCGAGCAGTACGCGCCCGTGGGTGCGGCCGCCCTCATGGCCCTGCCGCCGGCCGTCGACGCCCTGGCCGCGGCTCGGGCGCGCGGCCTCGAGGTCGACGCGCTGCTCGGCAGGACCCGTTCGCGGCTGGCCAACGCCAGGGCCTACGACGCGGCGTGGCAGCGCTACGTCTGGCCGACCGAGGGCCTCGACGGCGTGCAGCTCGCCGTCTTCCAGGTGCTGGCGGGCGCGGGCGAGGCCTACGCGGACAGGGACCATCTCTGGCATCTCGATGTCGCCGACCGGCTCGTCGCCGCCGACCCCGATCTGTTCCGCGCGACGAGGCGGCTGCTGGTGGACGTCGATGACCCCGCGGGCCGCGCGGAGGGCGTCGCCTGGTGGGAGGGGCTCACCGCCGACGGGGGAGAGGGCATGGTCGTCAAGCCGCTGGCCAACCTCGTGCGCCGGTCGAAGGGCAAGGCCCCGCAACCGGGGCTGAAGGTCCGCGGCCGCGAATACCTGCGCATCATCTACGGGCCGGACTACGCCGAGCCCGAGAACCTCGAGCGCCTGCGCCAACGCAACCTCGGCAGGAAGCGCTCCCTCGCCCTGCGCGAGTACGCCCTCGGCGTCGAGGCCGTCGAGCGCCTGGTCGCCGGCGAGCCGCTGTGGCGCGTCCACGAGGCCGTCTTCGGCGTCCTCGCCCTCGAGTCGGAGCCGGTCGACCCGCGCCTCTGAGACACGTCCCTTTTCCGGTTTTCGGACCGGCACGGGCGCGGCCCACTAGTCTCGTTCGGGTGGAACACACGGGAGCGATCGCCGTCGGGCAGTTGCTCGTCGCGACCGAGCCGGGGCGCGGCGGGTTCTTCGATCGCACCGTCATCCTGCTGATCTCCCACAACGAGAGCGGCACCATCGGGCTCTGCCTGAACCTGCTGCCGGACGACGAGGCGACTCCCGGATCGCCGCTGGCCCAGGTCCGCGAGCACTTCGGCGAGCTCCTCAGCCCGCCGGGCGAGGTGATGATCGGCGGGCCGGTCAATCCCGAGGTCGTCGTCCTGCTGGGCGAGCCGGTGTC
>DAONOU010000370.1:0-2012 GCA_035409265.1 Arachnia sp.
CCTGTCTCCTGACGTACGCGCCGCGTCGGAGGCGGTCCCACTCGCCGTCGCGGGACGCCTTCAGCAGTTCGTGGATGGTGAGCCCCTCCGTGTCGAGGAGCTCCCTGGTGAAGCGGAGTCCGTCCATCGTCCTAGTGGACCCCACCCGCGGACACCCGCAGAGGGTTATCCACAGGCGAATTCCGTCATTTCCGGGATCGCCACCCGCTTCGCTACGCGTAGTTCACGATGCTGCGCGAATTCGCGCAGCATCGTGAAACAGACGTAGCGAAGCCGGGACGACAGCACGGACGGGGCGGACGCGCGGACGCGCGGAGTGGTCCGGAGACGGCAGGAGCCGGCGCCCCCTGGGGGACGCCGGCTCCGCCGGTGACGCGGGCCTCAGGCCTCGGCGGGCGCCGCGGCAGCCTCCTCGACGACCGGGATCAGCGACAGCTTGCCCTTGTCGTCGATCTCGGAGATCTCCACCTGGATCTTCTGGCCGACACTGACGACGTCCTCCACGTTCTCCACGCGGGCGCCGCCGGCGAGCGGACGCAGCTTGGAGATGTGCAGCAGGCCGTCCTTGCCGGGCAGCAGGGAGATGAACGCGCCGAACGGCATGATCTTCACCACGGTGCCCAGGTAGCGCTCGCCCTTCTCCGGCATCGTCGGGTTGGCGATGGCGTTGATCAGGGTGCGCGCGGCCTCGGCGGCCTCGCCGTTGTCGGCACCGATGTAGATGGTGCCGTCGTCCTCGATCGAGATGTTGGCGCCGGTGTCGTCCTGGATCTGGTTGATCATCTTGCCCTTGGGGCCGATGACCTCGCCGATCTTGTCGACCGGCACCTTGACCGTGATGATCCGCGGCGCGAACTCGCTCATCTCGTCGGGCGCGTCGATCGCCTCGCCCATGACGTCGAGGATGGCCATCCGGGCCTCACGGGCCTGGGTCAGCGCACCCGCGAGCACCGAGGCGGGGATGCCGTCGAGCTTGGTGTCGAGCTGAATGGCGGTGACGAACTCCCGCGTGCCGGCGACCTTGAAGTCCATGTCACCGAAAGCGTCCTCGGCTCCGAGGATGTCGGTCAACGCGGCATACCGGGTCTCCCCGTCGACCGTGTCGGACACCAGGCCCATGGCGATGCCGGCGACCGGGGCGCGCAGCGGCACACCGGCGTTGAGCAGCGACAGGGTGGAGGCGCAGACCGAGCCCATCGAGGTCGAGCCGTTGGACCCGAGAGCCTCGGAGACCTGACGGATCGCGTAGGGGAACTCCTCACGCGTCGGCAGCACCGGCATGAGCGCGCGCTCGGCCAGAGCGCCGTGCCCGATCTCGCGCCGCTTCGGCGACCCGACGCGGCCGGTCTCGCCGGTCGAGAAGGGCGGGAAGTTGTAGTTGTGCATGTAGCGCTTGCGCGTCACCGGCGACAACGTGTCGAGCATCTGCTCCATCTTGAGCATGTTGAGCGTGGTGACCCCCATGATCTGGGTCTCGCCGCGCTCGAAGATCGCCGAGCCGTGCGTGCGGGGCAGCACCTCGACCTCGGCCGACAGCGCGCGGATATCGCGCAGCCCACGGCCGTCGATGCGGACCGAGTCGCGCAGGATGCGCTGGCGGACCAGCTTCTTCTGAACCGACCGGAACGCCGCCGAGACCTCCTTCTGACGCCCGTGGAACGGGCCGGTGGTCTCGCCGTCACCGACCAGCTTGGCGTGCAGCGCCGACTTGATCTCGTCGAGCTTGTCCTCACGCTCCTGCTTGCCGGCGATGGTCAGCGCCTGCGCAGCCTCGGCCGACACCTCGGCCTCGACGGCGGCATACACATCGTCTTCGTAGTCCAGGAAGCGCGGGAACTCGATGGTCTCCTTGGCTGCCTTGGCCGCGAGCTCGGCCTGCGCCTCGCACAGCACACGGATGAACTTCTTGGCGGCCTCAAGGCCTTCGGCCACGACCTCCTCGGTCGGCGCCTGCTGGCCCTGGTGCTTGACCAGGTCCCACGTGGCGTCGGTGGCCTCGGCCTCGACCATCA
>DAONOU010000371.1:0-1961 GCA_035409265.1 Arachnia sp.
GACCGACGGCGCCGCGGAGCCCTCCTACTGGCGGGCCGGGCTGCTCGACGAGGTCGCGGCGTTGGGGCGGGCGTCGGCGTCGCCGCTGCTCCTCCCGGGGTTCGACGAGTTCGTCCTTGGCTACCAGGACCGCACGTTCGCCATGACCGAGGCCGAGCACCAGCGGATCGTCCCCGGCAACAACGGGGTGTTCCGCCGCACGATCGTCGTCGGCGGCCGCGTCGTCGGAACCTGGGCCCGGGGCGGCCGCCCGAGCCGCAGGACGCTCACCCTGGACGAGTTCGTCCCCCTCAGCGACGCCCGCCTCCGTGCCCTGGGCCGCTTGTTCGAGGCTTTCCCCTTCGTCGGCGAGTAGCGGCGAACACAAATCTGCGTAGGTTACCTCGGCTGTGCATATGCACAGCCAGGCGAACCTACGCAGATTTGTGTTCAGTTGTGGCGTGGCGAGAGCTAGACGGCGTCCCCGCCTCGCTCGCCGGTGCGGATCCGGACGACCTCGTCGACCAGGGTCGACCACACCTTTCCGTCGCCGACGGCCCCGGTGCGGGCGGCCGCGGTGATGACGTCGATCACCTCGGCGGCCTCGTCGTCGTCCACCAGCACCTCGATCTTCGCCTTCGAGATGAAGTCGATCGTGTACTGCGCGCCGCGGTAGACCTCGCGGTGGCCGCGCTGGCGGGCGTAGCCGGAGACCTCGGTGACGGTCATCCCGGCGACGCCGTGCTGGGCGAGCGCGATCTGGACCTGGGTGAGCATGTTGGGCTGAACGATGGCGGTGACGAGTCTCATGCGTCAGCCTCCTCTCGGGTGGGAACGATCAGGGTCTGCTTCACGCCGTAGCTGGAGTAGGCCACGTGGCTGAGGTCGTAGCCGGTCTCGGCGTGTTCGGTGGTGTCGATGCCCATGGTCTCGACCTCGGGGGCGACCCGCAGGCCCATGACCTTGTCGAGGACCTTCGCGATGAGGAAGGTGACGACGAAGGAGTACACGAGCACGACCGCGGCGCCCGCGGCCTGGCGGCCGAGGAGGTCGACGCCGCCGCCGTAGAGGAGGCCGCTCTCGCCCGCGGGGGCCGCGGGATCGGCGAAGAGGCCGATGAGCAGGGTGCCGACGAGGCCGCCGACGAGGTGGACGCCCACGACGTCGAGCGAGTCGTCGTAGCCGAAGCGGAACTTCAGGCCGACGGCCATGGCGCACAGCGCGCCGGCGATCGCGCCGATCAGCAGGCCGCCGGCGGGGCTGACGGAGTGCGCGGCCGGGGTGATGGCCACGAGGCCCGCGACGATGCCCGACGCGCCGCCCAGCGAGGTGGCGTGGCCGTCGCGGAGGCGCTCGACGAGCAGCCAGGCGAGCATCGCGGCGGCGGTGGCGCCCAGCGTGTTGATCCACGCGACGCCCGCGGTGGTGTCGGCGGCCAGGGCCGAGCCGGCGTTGAAGCCGAACCAGCCGAACCACAGCAGGCCGGCGCCGAGCATCACGAGCGGGAGGTTGTGCGGGCGCATCGGGATCCGGCCGAAGCCGACGCGCTTGCCGAGCACGAGCGCGAGGGCGAGCGCGCCGACGCCTGCGTTGATGTGGATGGCTGTGCCACCTGCGAAGTCGACGGCGCCGATCACGTTGGCGACGAAGCCGCCCTGGTGGCCCGACTCGGTGTCGAACGAGAACACGGCGTGCGCGGCGGGGAAGTACACGAGCAGCGCCCACAGGGCGGCGAACGCGGCCCACGCGGAGAACTTCATGCGGTCGGCGACCGCGCCGGAGACCAGCGCGACAGCGATGATCGCGAATGCCGACTGGAAGCCCGCGAAGACGATGTCGGGCACGCCGCCGGTGACGGCTTCAGGCGACATCAGTCCCTTGAGGAAGGCGAACTCGAACGGGTTGCCGATCAGGCGGCCCATCGAGTCGCCGAAGGCCATGGAGTAGCCGACGATGATCCACAGCACCCCGACGATTCCCAT
>DAONOU010000372.1:0-1955 GCA_035409265.1 Arachnia sp.
CCGCGCGGCCAACTCCTCGGAGTCGACGTCGTTGCGCGCGCAGCCGAGGGAGGCGATGTGGACGGATCTGAGCTGGGTCGTCATGGTAGGCCTGATTATCGCCTAGTCCTCATCCCGCCGCGAGGTTCGCGAGCACGTCGTCGAGGTCTTCGGCCTTGACCAGCACGTCGCGGGCCTTGGAACCCTCGGACGGGCCGACCACTCCCCTGCTCTCCAGGATGTCCATGAGGCGGCCGGCCTTCGCGAAGCCGACGCGCAGCTTGCGCTGCAGCATCGACGTCGACCCCAACTGCAGCTCGACGACGAGGCGGCAGGCGTCCAGCACGAGGTCGAGGTCGTCGCCGATGTCGTCGACGACCTTCTTCTCCGCCGACGCGCCGACCGTGACGTCCTCGCGGTAGTTCGGCTGCAGCTGCTCGGACACGTGGGTCACGACGTCGCGGATCTCCGACTCGTTGACCCAGGCGCCCTGCACGCGGATGGGCTTGCTCGCGCCCATGGGCAGGAAGAGGCCGTCGCCCTTGCCCACGAGCTTCTCGGCGCCGGGCTGGTCGAGGATGACGCGCGAATCGGTCATCGACGACGTGGCGAACGCGAGCCGCGACGGCACGTTGGCCTTGATCAGGCCGGTGACGACGTCGGTCGACGGGCGCTGGGTGGCGAGGACGAGGTGGATGCCCGCCGCGCGCGCCAGCTGCGTGATGCGCACGATGGACTCCTCGACGTCGCGCGGGGCGACCATCATGAGGTCGGCGAGCTCGTCGACGACGACGAGCAGGTACGGGTACGGCGTGAGGACGCGCTCGGAGCCCTCCGGCGGCTTCACCTGGCCGGCGCGGACGGCCTTGTTGAAGTCGTCGACGTGGCGGAAGCCGTAGTGGGCGAGGTCGTCGTAGCGCATGTCCATCTCGCGCACCACCCACGCGAGGGCCTCCGCGGCCTTCTTGGGGTTGGTGATGATGGGCGTGACGAGGTGCGGGATGCCCTCGTACTGGTTCAGCTCGACGCGCTTCGGGTCGACGAGCAGCAGCCGCACCTCGTCGGGGGTCGCCCGCATCATGATCGACGTGATGAGCGAGTTCACGAAGCTCGACTTGCCGGACCCGGTGGCGCCCGCGACGAGCAGGTGCGGCATCTTGGCCATGTTCGCCAGCACGAACCCGCCCTCGACGTCCTTGCCGAGACCCACCGTCATGGGGTGGTGGTCGTTCTTGGCCTTCGGCGAGCGCAGCACGTCGCCCAGCGAGACGACCTCCTTGTCGAGGTTCGGGATCTCGATGCCGATCGCCGACTTGCCGGGGATGGGCGTGAGGATCCGGATCTCGTTGGAGCCGACGGCGTAGGCGATGTTGTCGGCGAGGCCGGTGACCTTGCTCACCTTGATCGCCGAGCCCAGCTCGACCTCGTACCGGGTGACCGTCGGGCCACGCGTGTAGCCGGTGACGCGGGCGTCGATCTCGAACTCGCGCAGGACGGCGGCCAGCTGGCGCACGACCTTGTCGGAGGCCTCGGTGCGGGTCTTCGGCCGGGAGCCGGGCGAGAGCGCCTGGTCGTCGGGGAGGAGGTAGGCGATGTCGCCGCTCAGCTGCAGCTGCTCGGCGCGCGGCGGGGCGGGCGTGTGCGGCGGGGGCTCCAGCTCGCGGACGGGCTCGTCCTTGGGGCGGCCCGCCGTCGTCCGCTGCTCGACCGGCCGCGGCGCGGGCTCAGGCTCCGGCTGGAGCACGAAGTCGTCGGAGGGCTCGTAGACCTCTTCGTCGCGGTAGGAGTCCTCGATCAGCGGCGTGTCGTAGGGGACGTCGACGCCGTAGGAAGGCTTCTCGCCAGGCTCCGGGTCGTCGCGCTCCACGAGCGCCCTGAAGAGCGCCCCGATGCCGGCGGCGATCTCGTGCAGCGGGCGGCCGATGACCACCAGGACGCCGAAGAGGGTCACGATGCTGAGCAGCGGGATCGACACC
>DAONOU010000373.1:0-1936 GCA_035409265.1 Arachnia sp.
CCGTCGTTCCGGACGGCGTGCCGTCCACGCAGGTGGTGATGACGGTCACCGGCGCCGAGACCCGCGCCATGGCCTCCCGGAATGACTGCTCGAGTTCGTTCACGGCGCCAACGGTAGCCCCCTCGGGGGAGGGCTTAGCCTGGATCCACCGATGGGCGTCGTAGCGAGCGGCACCAGACGGGTGCACTGGCAAGCCCTGGACGCGAAGGCATACCGAACAAGTCTGTTGAGCGGTCAGGGCGAAGCCAGTGTGCCTGGATGGGGTCGCGTAGTAGGCGCCAATCGGCGGATCCGGGCTTCGCTGTGGGCAACCGATCCGCGCGACGCGCTGCGCGTCACCCCCGACTTCGATCTCACCTCCTTCGACCGCGACGGCGCCCCCGGATTCAAGGGCGACCGCGACGACGCCGAGGAGCTCATGCCCGCCCGCGGCGAGCTCATGGCAGAGTTGCAGGAGCGGCTGTACGCCAACGGGCGCTCGGGCGGCGCCGAGCGCGTGCTCGTCGTCGTCCAAGGCCTGGACACCGCGGGCAAGGGTGGGATCGCGCGGCACGTGATGGGCATGGTCGACCCGCAGGGCGTAGCGCTGCGCAGCTTCGGCGTCCCCACCGAGGAGGAGCGCGCGCACCACTACCTGTGGCGCATCGAGCGCGCCCTGCCGCCGCCCGGCAAGATCGGGCTGTTCGACCGCTCGCACTACGAGGACGTGCTCGTGGTCCGCGTCGACAACCTCGTCGAACCGGACGTCTGGGGTGCGCGCTACGAGGAGATCAACGCGTGGGAGAGGGCGCTCGTCGACGACGGCGTGCGGATCCTGAAGTTCGCGCTGATGGTCTCGTACGAGGAGCAGGGCGCGCGCCTGATGGAGCGCCTGGACCGCCCCGACAAGCACTGGAAGTACTCCCCCGGAGACCTCAAGACGCGAGCCAAGTGGGACGCCTACCAGGAGGCATACGCCGATGTCTTCCGCCTCACCTCAACCGAATACGCGCCCTGGTACGTGCTGCCGGCCGACCGCAAGTGGTACCCACGCCTGGCCGTGACCGAGATCCTGACGCGCACGCTGGAGGAGATGAACCTCGACTGGCCGAAGGCGACGTTCGACGTCGAGGAGCAGCGCGCCGCGCTCGCCGCAACGATGAGGCGCTGACCCGAGACCGCTGATTCGCCGGCCCGGCCAGCACGCGCGTCGGCTCCGCCGGATTGAGCCAGGCCGCTGCGCGCAGCGCCGCGCCTGCTGTCGAAATCGATCAGCGGTTGGCTACGGCGGCGCGCTCGTGCGGGCCGAGCATCGCGGCGAGGCGGGCGAGGGCGTCGAGCCGGACGCCGTCGGGGACGCGGGCCAGCAGGTCGCCCAACTCCGCCGCGAGCACCTCGGCCTGCGTGTTGTGCGCGCGGTACTGCCAGGCGCGATTGACCAGGTCGCGGTCGACGAGGCCCTTCTTCGCAAGCCGGTCGAGCACCGTCATGACGGTGGTGTAGGCCAGCTCGCGCTCCGCGGAGAGGACGGCGTGCACGTCGGCGACGCTGCGGGGCTCGTCGGAGGCCCACAGCAGCTCCATGACGCGCTGCTCAAGCTCACCCCGGGACGGCATGACCCCAAGCATAGGGGGATTTCGCGGACTCTTTGCGACAGGTTGTCGTTTTACGACGCACAGTAGTACGTTCAAGCCCATGGACCCTGTACTCCTGGCACGGTGGCAATTCGGGATTACCACCGTTTACCACTACCTGTTTGTGCCCATCACCATCGGGATGTCGATGTTGGTCGCCATCCTCCAGACCTTCTGGGTGCGCACTGGCAAAGAAGCCTACCTGCGCCTGACCAAGTTCTTCGGCAAGCTCTTCCTCATCAACTTCGCGCTCGGCGTCGTCACCGGCATCGTGCAGGAGTTCCAGTTCGGCATGAACTGGTCCGAGTACTCCCGCTTCGTCG
>DAONOU010000374.1:0-1933 GCA_035409265.1 Arachnia sp.
GGAGGCCGCGGAGGTCGTCGACTCGGAGCGCCCCGTCCGACGAGGCTGCCCGCTCCACGCCGGACGGGGCGCTCCGCGTCGACGACCTCCGCGGCCTCCCCGACGCCCTGCGCTGGCGCGTCCTGCGCTCCTGGCTGCGCGCGGCCGGGCTCGAGCCCGCCTTCGAGGGCGTGCTCGCCGTCGACACCCTCGTCACCGCCTGGCGCGGCCAAGGCCCCATCGCGGTGCCGGGGGGCGGTGTGCGGCGCGCGGACGGGCAGCTCCGGTTGATCCGCTAGGCTCGCCCCGTGGATGCAGCTGACGTCATGCAGGACCTGGAAAAGGTGCTCTTCACCTCCGATCAGATCCAGGCGCGGATCGACGAGATCGCCCGCCAGATCGACGAGGACTACGCCGGACGCGAGGTGCTGCTGGTCGGCGTCCTCAACGGCGCCGTCATGGTCATGAGCGACCTGCAGCGCGCCATGCGCAGCCACGTCGAGATGGACTGGATGGCCGTCTCCTCCTACGGCGCGGGCACGCAGTCGAGCGGCGTCGTGCGCATCCTCAAGGACCTGAACGTCGACCTGGACGGCCGCGACGTCATCGTCGTGGAGGACATCATCGACACCGGCCTCACGCTCAGCTACCTGATGAGCAATCTCGCCTCCCGCGGCCCGGCGAGCCTCGAGATCATGACGATGTTCCGCAAGCCGGACGCCGCGCAGATGGAGGTCCCCGTCAAGTACGTGGGCTTCGAGATCCCCAACGAGTTCGTCGTCGGCTACGGCCTCGACTACGCCGGCCGCTACCGCAACCTGCGCGACGTCGGCACGCTCGCCCCGCACGTCTACAGCTGAACCACGCTCCTTGAGCCGGTCCCCGGCGCGGAGCGCTCGGACCGCGTCGAAAGGCTGGTGACGAGCGTGAAGGGGGGTCGTTGCGCGCGCTGGTAAGGTTTCGGTGCGCGTTAATCGACTTCAGATCGGGATTGTTTTGCAGAAGTTCTTCAGGAGCCCTGTGGCGTGGATCGTCCTCAGCCTCCTCTTCCTGATCCTCGGCATGCAGCTGTTCAGCTCCATGGCCGGGTTCGAGACCGTCCCGACGTCGACCACGCTCGCACAGCTCGGGGGCGACGCGAAGCTGAAGAGCGTCAAGCTCATCGACGGCGAACAGCTGATCCAGGTCACGGACGCGACGGGCAAGCGCACGCAGTCCGCGTGGGTGGGCAACCAGGTCGACGACGTGCTCCCCCTGCTGGAGAAGCGCAAGGCCGCGGGCACGCTCGAGGAGTGGACGGGAACCAACCCGTCGCCCGGCCTGCTGCAGACCTTCCTCTACACCGGCGTTCCCTTCCTGATCCTCATCCTCGCGTTCTTCTGGATCATGCGGTCCATGTCGAACTCGGGCGCGGGCGGGCCGCTGTCCTTCGGCAAGTCGAAGGCGAAGCTGGTCTCCAAGGACACCCCGAAGACAACCTTCAAGGACGTCGCGGGTGCCGAGGAGGCCGTCGAGGAACTCGAGGAGATCAAGGAGTTCCTCGCCGAGCCCGCGAAGTTCCAGAAGCTCGGCGCCAAGATCCCCAAGGGCGTGCTGCTGTACGGCCCGCCCGGAACCGGCAAGACGCTGCTGGCCCGCGCCGTCGCGGGCGAGGCGGGCGTCCCGTTCTTCTCCATCTCCGGTTCGGACTTCGTCGAGATGTTCGTCGGCGTCGGCGCCAGCCGGGTCCGTGACCTCTTCGCGCAGGCGAAGGAGAACGCGCCGGCCATCATCTTCATCGACGAGATCGACGCCGTCGGCCGCCACCGCGGCGCGGGCATGGGCGGCGGCCACGACGAGCGCGAGCAGACCCTGAATCAGCTGCTGGTCGAGATGGACGGCTTCGACGTCCGCGGCGGGGTCATCCTGATCGCCGCGACGAACCGCCCCGACGTCCTCGACCCCGCGCTGCTGC
>DAONOU010000375.1:0-1906 GCA_035409265.1 Arachnia sp.
GTCGACGACCTCGCCGGCCTCCTCGATCAGGTGCGGAAGCAGCGACGCGTGCGTCTGCGTGGCGTCCCACGGGCACTCGACCCGCAGGCGCGCCATCACCTCGCGGAGGCGCTCCAGCTCACTGCTGGGCATCTGCCGGGACCGACAGCGACCCGGTGGTGGCGAACAGCACATCCTCGCCGGGGGTGAACCGGCCGTAGCGGGGATTCATCTGCACGTCAAGCCCCTTGAGGACGTCCATGGCCGACTCCGGGTCGACCTGGCTCAGCAGCTGGTTCTTGACCGCGCCGACGGCGACGGGACGGCAGTCGGCGTCGTTCATCATCGCATCGCCGCTGCTCAGGATCTCGCCGGCCATCTGGGCGATCTGGTCCTCGGTCACGTCCTGCCCCGCGGAGACGGCGAGCTCGTCGAAGACCGAACCCATGATGAGGATCTTCACGATGTCGGCGCGCGCGATCTCCTGCCCGACGATCTGCGTGCACGACTCCGTCATGCGCGTCAGGTCCGCCTCGGTGACCGTCTGGCCGCCGGCCACCAGCGCCGTGCCCGCGGTGGGGCTGCAGGCCGCCAACATGGCCATCGCCGCGACGGCCGGGACAACGCGGGTGAGCTTCATGGAGATCCTCTCAAGTCCGGTGCGAACGCACCGCGCCAGACTACCCCACGGTCAGGCGTGCATTCGCTCCAGGAAGGCGGTGGCCCAGGCGAGGTAGCCGTCGGCGGGCTTCGGCACCCACACCTGCTCGAGGGCCTGCTTCACCGTCGACCCGGGATAGAGCCGGTTCAGCCGCACCTGCTTCGACTCCGGGAGGACCATGGGCGAGAAGCGGACCACCTTGCCCTGCGGCACGATCTCCTGGACGCCGTGCTCGCGGGCCAGGTTCCTCAGCCGGGCGACGCCCAGCAGCGCCTCGACCGGAGCCGGGGGCTCGCCGTAGCGGTCGAGGAGCTCGGCGCGGACGGCCTCGACGTCCGCCTCGGTGCGGATCTCGGCGATCTGCTTGTACATCTCCAGCCGGAGGCGCTCGGAGGCGACATAGTCGTCGGGCAGGTGCGCGTCGACGGGGATCTCGACCCGCATCGTCGGCTCCGCCTCCGTGTCGTCGCCGCGATAGTTGGCGACGGCCTCGCCCACCATCCTGAGATACATGTCGAAGCCGACGCCCTCGATGTGGCCCGACTGGTCCTCGCCGAGCAGGTTGCCCGCGCCGCGCAGCTCGAGGTCGCGCATGGCGATGGCCATGCCGGAGCCGAGGTCGGTGTTGGCGGCCATCGTCGCGAGCCGCTCGTGCGAGGCCTCGCTCAGGGGCTTGTCCGGCGGGTAGAGGAAGTAGGCGTAGCCGCGCTCGCGGGACCTGCCGACGCGGCCGCGCAGCTGATGCAGCTGCGAGAGCCCGAGCTTGTCCGCGTGGTCGATGATCAGCGTGTTCGCCGACTGGATGTTCAGGCCGGACTCGATGATCGTGGTGCAGACGAGGACGTCGGCGCGGCGCTCCCAGAAGTCGAGCATGACCTGCTCCAGCTGGCGCTCGTTCATCTGGCCGTGCGCGGTCACGATCCGGGCCTCGGGGATCAGGCCTCGCAGCTGCGCCGCGGTCTTCTCGATCGTTCCCACGCGGTTGTGCACGAAGAACACCTGGCCCTCGCGCGCCAGCTCGCGGCGGATCGCGGCCTTGACCTGCGCGTTGTCGTACGGGCCCGCGAAGGTGAGGACGGGGTGGCGCTCCTCGGGGGGCGTGGCGATGACGCTCATCTCGCGGATGCCCGTGATGGCGATCTCCAGCGTGCGCGGGATGGGGGTGGCGGACATGGACAGCACGTCCACGTTGACCCGCATCGCCTTCAGCCGCTCCTTGTGCTCGACGCCGAAGCGCTGCTCCTCGTCGATGATGACGAGGCCGAG
>DAONOU010000376.1:0-1876 GCA_035409265.1 Arachnia sp.
CCCGTCGAGCGCGGCGGTCAGCAGGTCCTGGGCAGACGCCGATGCGTACTTCCCGCCTGCCTTCACGAACGGGGTGCGGTTGCCGCCGACCACGACTGCGGTGCGTGTGCTCATGGAAGATCCTCTCGGCCCTACGACGTATCCGATACCGACAGTAGCAGGTACGCCGAGTTTCGGGTACTGTCGATTCCATGCAGACCGACACCGCCCGACAGGCCGACGGGCGCACCACCCGCTGGGAGCGACACAACGCCACGCGCCGCACGAGGCTGGTGCAGGACGCGGTCCGCGCCATCCGCGCCCACGGCCCCGGAGTGGGGATGGACGAGATCGCCGCCCAGGCCGGCACATCGAAGACGGTCCTCTACCGCCACTTCGGCGACAAGGCCGGCCTGTACGCCGCCGTCGTCGAGTCGGTACACGACTTCATCTTGCGCACGCTCCCCCTCGACGAGGCCAGCGCGCTCGAGCCGCGGGAGCTCGTGATCACCCTCGCCGACGCGTACCTCGCCGTCGTCGAGCGCGACCGCAACCTCTACCTCTTCACCACCTCGCGCCCCACCGGCGAGACCCCCACCGAGGATCCGGTCCTCGGCATCACCACCCGGATCGGCAACGCCGTCTCCGACGCGATCCGCTCCTGGCTACGCCGGGAGGGCCTGGACGAGGAGCCGGCCAACACGTGGGGCCACGGCGCCGTCGGGTTCATCTGGGCGGTCGCCGACCGGTGGATCGTCACCAACCTGCGGCGCCCGCGCGAAGAGGTCGTCGCCTACATCGACCAACTGTTCGCCCCTGCATTCGACGGCATCCGAAGGAGTTGACCACCATGACCATGACCCCGACCGGCTCCGCGCTGCAGCGCGTCCTCGACGGCGAGTTCCACGAGATCAAGCAGCGCTGGCGCGAGGAGATCACCGCCGACGACATCGTCCGCGACCCCGCCCTCAGCCTCGACGAGGCGCGCGACTGGACCCTCGACCGCGTCAAGCGGCTCGCGCACCGCCACTTCGTCACCGCGGGCTTCCCGACGGCGCAGGGCGGCACCGGCAACGCCGCGGCCTCCGTCGCCAACTTCGAGATGGTGGCCATGGGCGACCTCTCGCTGACGATCAAGTCCGGCGTGCAGCACGGGCTGTTCGGCGGCGCGATCGTGAACCTCGGCACCGCGTGGCACCACGAGACGTTCCTTCCCCGGGCCATCGACGTGAGCCTGCCCGGCTGCTTCGCCATGACGGAGATCGGCCACGGCTCCGACGTGCAGTCGCTGGAGACGTCGATCACCTGGGATCCCGAGACGTCCGAGTTCGTCATCCACTCCCCCAGCCCGACGGCGGCGAAGGCCTACATCGGCAATGCCGGCCGCGACGGCAGGATGGCGGCGGTGTTCGGGCAGCTCTGGGTCGACGACGTCCACCAGGGCGTGCACGTGGTGCTCGTCCCCATCCGCGACGAGCACGGCCGCGACCTGCCCGGCGTGACCACGGGCGACCAGGGACACAAGGGCGGCCTGCTCGGCGTCGACAACGGCACCATCTCGTTCGAGCACGTGCGGGTCCCGCGCGAGATGCTGCTCGACCGCTACGGCGGCGTCGGCGCGGACGGGGTGTACGCCTCACCCATCGCGTCGAAGAGCGCGCGGTTCTTCACCATGCTCGGCACGCTGGTGCGAGGCCGGATCTGCGTGGGCGGCGGGGCGGCGTCGGCGGCCCGCAAGGCGCTGAGCATCGCCGTCGCGTACGGCAACCGGCGCCGCCAGTTCCGGCTTCCCGGGCTGGGCGAGGAGATCCCGCTGCTCGGCTACCTGACCCATCAGCGTCGGCTCCTCCCCGATGTCGCGCGCGCCTACGCCTACGGGTTCGCGCAGAACGAGCTG
>DAONOU010000377.1:0-1828 GCA_035409265.1 Arachnia sp.
CGCTGTCCGCCGCCATCTTGTACGAGCAGATCTGGGTCTTCCCGGTCGTCGATGGGTTCGAGAGCGTGGGCGGACGTGTCGTCAGCTCGTCGCACCTGGACGCACAAGACGTTGTCGCCGCGCTGGGCGACGAGTGAAAGGGAACCTGACATGAGCCTTCTTCGTACCGCCGCCCGCACGGCCGTCATCACCGGCACCGCCACCCGCGTGCACCACCGCACGGCCGCGAAGCAGCAGGGCCGCTGGGCCGCCGCCAACGCAGCCCCGCCCGCCGCGCAGCCGGTCGCCCCGGCTCCGGTCGCGCAGCAGCCCGTGGCCCCGGCCCCGGTCGCCCCGCCGGTCGAGGCCGCGCCCGCCGCCCCGGACACCGGCGCCATGCTCGACCAGCTCCGCCAGCTCGGCGAGCTGCGGGCCGCCGGCGTCCTCACCGAGGCCGAGTTCGAGGCCCAGAAGGCCCGCGTCCTCGCCTCCTGACCGGTTCCTCTCAGCGTCCGAACAGACAAGGACAAGCCATGCCTCGCTTCCTCATCCAGATCGTCGTGAATCTCCTCACCGCGACCATCGCCCTCATGGTGGCGGGGGCCGTGATCGACGGCGTGACCGTCCGCCCCGCGGGCATCATCACCGCCGTCGCCGTGTTCGTCATCGCCAACGCGCTCTTCGCGCCGTTCGCTTTCAAGATGGCGCGCAAGTACGCGCCCGCGGCGATCGGCGGGATCGGCCTCATCTCGACGCTGATCGCGCTGCTCATCGCCACGGCCATGGGCGACGCGCTCACCATCTCCGGCTTCATGGCCTGGGTGCTCGCCACCCTGCTGGTGTGGGTCATCACCGCGCTCGGCGGCTGGGCCGTCATGGCCTGGTGGATGAAGAAGCGCGTCGCCGCGCGCCGCGACTCAGCCGATGGTTGAGCGGTAGTGGCTCAACCAGCGTTGAGGAAGTCCCGGTAGTCCTGCTCGGAGACGTCCGCATACGCGAGCGACCAGTCGGTGACGGCGCGCGCCACCTCGTCGTTCTTGCCGATGTAGCCGACGACCGCGGCGATGTTCGGCGACTGGCCGTGCGCGCGGGCCAGGGTGATCGCGCAGGCCGACACGTAGGTGAGGAAGGGGGCGTCGTCGAGGAGTTCGACGGCGACGCCGCCCTTCATGTCGTGGAACTGGCGCACGTAGAGGTCGGCGTCCACCGCGCGTAGATAGCCGAGGAACGGGTCTGACAAGGCCTGTTGGATGCGCTGCATCGCGACCACGCGTTGGCCCTGGCCGGACTCCTCGATGGCGCGGACCAGCACCGGCGGCTGCTCGATGCGGCCGTACTGCTCCAGCACGCTGCGGTTCGCCTCCTTCGACTGGAGGATGAGCGCGTTCCCGTCGCCATCCTGGAAGAGCGTGAGGGAGCACCGGGTGCCGACGCTGCCGACGCCGACGACGCGGCGGGCCCAGTCGACGGGGGCGTAGTGCTGCAGCAGGAGCTGGATGTCGTAGTTGGCCGAGACCCGGTAGCTCTCCAGGTAGTCGGTGAAGCGCGCGAGGGCCTCGGGCTCGTGCGGGGTCATCGTCGGGTGCGCGTGCACGAAGCGGAGGGTGCCGTCGTCGTCCCTCGTGGTGAGTCGGCTGACGGCCCGCTCGCCGGTGCGCTTCTGCGCGGCGGCGATGGCCTTGCGCAGCACCTTCCGCGACTGCTTGTCCGCCCGGGCGAGGCCGGCCTCGGCCTCGAGGTGGGTGAAGAAGCGCTCGGTGGGGGAGAGGGCGATGCCCGCGTAGAGCGTCCGCTAATATGCGGACACCGTCTGCAGGGCGGCCTTCCGCACGAGCTTCTCCGTGCTGTT
>DAONOU010000378.1:0-1821 GCA_035409265.1 Arachnia sp.
TCTGCTCGCGCAGCACGCGGTTCAGGGTGTCGATGCGGGACTGCATGAGTTGGAACAGCGGGCCCATCTTCGTGATCAGCACGACGATGCCCGCGCCGAGCAGCACGACCGCGGCCAGGATGATCCAGGAGAGCCCCGCGTCCTCGCGCAGCGCCATGACGACGCCGCCGATCATGGTGATGGGCGCGCCCACCAGCATCACGCAGGTCATCAGCACGAGCATCTGCACCTGCTGCACGTCGTTCGTGGAGCGGGTGATCAGGCTGGGCGCGCCGAACTTGTTCATCTCCCGCGCGGAGAAGCTGAGCGTGCGCTCGAAGATGGCGTCGCGGACGTCGCGCCCGAACTGCATGGCGACGTTGGCTCCCGCCCAGACCGCGCCGATCTGCGCGGCGCCCTGGACGAGGGACAGCAGCAGCATGACGCCGCCGGTGCCCCAGATGAAGTCGACATCCCCCTTGACGACGCCCTCGTCGATGATGCGGGCGTTCAGCGTCGGAAGGTACAGCGACATGATGGTCGCGATCGTCTGGAGCACCACGACGATGGCGAGCAGCCCCCAGTAGGGGCGAATATAGCGGTTGATGAGCCGCGCGAGGCGCGAGATCAATGCAGTTCCTTTCGGAGGGCCCCGTTGAGGGCGAAGGAGGCGAGATCGACGGCTTCGGCGCGGGGTGCGCCGAAGCGCAGCGCGTTGCCGGTGGCGAGGACGCCGATGTAGGTGACGAAGTCGGCGACGGGGATGGCCAGGTCGTCGGCATGGGGTGCGAGCACGTCGTAGACCCAGGCGTCGAGCTCGTGGCGCCGGGCCTGTAGCTCGTCGCGCAGGCAGGAGCTGGGCTTGTGGGGCCCGGGGGGCGCGCCGTGCGCCGCCATGAGCAGCGAGCGGGTCGTCGTGATGCGGGCGACGATCAGGTCGATCGCCGCGGCGGTCTTGGACTCGACGGTGTCGCCGAGGTCGGTGTGGTCGAGGGTGTCGCGCAGCTGTCGCTCGGAGAACGCCTCCATGATGGTGGCGTCGATCAGCTCCTGGAGGCTGTCGAAGACGCGGAAGATGGTGCCCTCCGCGACGCCGGCGGCCTCGGCGACCTGCCGCGTGGTGACGGCGGTGCCCACCTCGTGGATGAGGGGAAGCGTCGCCTCGATGATGGCGGCCCTGCGATCCGCGCGGGCCATGGGTGCTGCTCGTGTCACTCCGAGGAGTCTAGTGAGTGAATACTCACTCATCAAATGCCGACGAGGCGCTTCCTCTCCGCGGCGAGGTTCGCGCGGGCGGTTTCGGACCAGAGCCTGCGGCCCGCCGCGGTGTGGAAGAGCGGGTCAGCGCCCAGCAGCGACTCGACAACGGCGAGCCGGCCCCGGCGCCACGTGTCGTCGTCGAGGTGCGCGTAGTCGAGGCGGACGTCGCGGGCATAGACGTGGTAGCGGCCAGGCATCTGGCCGAGCACGGAGAGGTCGGCGTCGGAGAGCAGCGCGGCGGCGTCGTCGGCGGGGCGGTGGTCGGCGGTCATGCGCACGAGGCGCGCGACCTCGGCGGCCTCCCGGGCGGGGATCAGCCCGTACAGCGCGTCCTCCGCCAGCCGCGCCGACGCCTCTTCGTCCCGGCCGGGAACGCCGTCGTAGACCGCGTCGTGGAACCAGGCGGCGAGCCGGACGGCGCGGACGGCCGCGCCGTCGATCCTGCCGAGGGGGCCTGCGCCGCCGCGGCCCGCGCCCAAGGCGTCGAGCGCCGACAGGCACGCGACCAGGTGCCGGACGTCGTGGTAGCGCAGCCCCGAGGCCGCCAGCCGTCGGACCAGCTCGCGCTCCCCGACGGCGAGC
>DAONOU010000379.1:0-1776 GCA_035409265.1 Arachnia sp.
AGCTGGGCAACCCGGGCGACTACCGCTTCCTGGTCGAGCGCATCGCCGAGTGCGGGATGAAGGCTGAAGAGGTGGCCTACGACAGCCCGTACTTCCAGTTCCTGGTGTAGCGCGGACCTTTCGACGCCCGCGTCGCTTCGCTCCTTGAGGCACGGCTCAAGGACCGTGTTTAGTGCTTGACCGCGCGGCGGAGGTCCTTGCGGAGCTCGGGCGGGAGGGCGAAGGTCAGCGTCTCCTCGGTCAGGCGCTCCTCGACGGCGGCGGGGTAGCCGCGCTCCTCCAGGAAGGTCAGCACACCCTGGACCAGGTCGTCGGGGACCGACGCGCCGCTGGTGACGCCCACCGTCGAGACCCCCTCGAGCCACGCCGGGTCGATCTCGCCCGCGTTGTCGACGCGGTGCGAGGCCTTCGCGCCCGCCTCGAGCGCGACCTCGACGAGGCGCACCGAGTTCGACGAGTTGCTCGACCCGACCACGATCATCAGGTCGCACCCGCCCTGGGCGATCTGCTTGACCGCGAGCTGGCGGTTCTGCGTCGCGTAGCAGATGTCGTCCGACGGCGGGTCCATCAGCAGCGGGAACCTCTGCCGCAGCCGGCTCACCGTCTCCATGGTCTCGTCGACCGAGAGGGTGGTCTGGCTCAGCCACGCGAGGTTGGTGCCCTCGGGGATATCCAGACCGTCCACGTCCGACGGCGACTGCACGAGCGTCGTCTGCTCCGGCGCCTCCCCCATCGTCCCCTCGACCTCCTCGTGCCCGGCGTGGCCGATGAGGAGGATCTGCGTGCCCTGGCCCGCGAAGCGCTTCGCCTCGTGGTGCACCTTGGTGACCAGCGGGCAGGTGGCGTCGATGGTCTTCAGCGAGCGCTCCGCGGCCTCGGCGTGCACCGCGGGAGAGACGCCGTGCGCGGAGAACACCACCGTCGCGCCGGCGGGCACCTCGTCGAGCTCCTCGACGAAGACCGCCCCGCGCGCCTCCAGCGTCTCGACCACGTGCTTGTTGTGCACGATCTGCTTGCGCACGTACACCGGCGGGCCGTACAGGTCCAGCGCCTTCTCGACGGTGACGACGGCGCGGTCCACGCCCGCGCAGTACCCGCGCGGCGCGGCCACGACCACACGCTTGGTTTCGGTGCTCATGGGGTCAGTCTACGGGGGTAGGGTTCCGGCCATGGCCCTCGACAGCTCGGCGGAGCACCCGCAACCGCTGGGGCGCGTCATCGGCGCGGTCAAGGACTGGGTGGGGCGCTGCGGCGAGATCTGGGTCGACGCGCAGGTGGTCGAGATCAAGCGACGGGCCGCCCCGACCCAGTTCCTGACCTTCCGCGACCGCGTGGCCAACATGTCGGCGCGCGTCACCGTCTCGTCGCTCGTCCTCGACGCCGCCGGGCCCCTCCCCGAGGGGTCCCGCGTGACGGCCCGGGTCCGGCCGCGCGTGTGGGATCGCGACACGTCGCTCAGCTTCGAGTGCCTGGAGATCCAGGTCGCCGGCGAGGGCCGGCTCCTCGCCCAGCTGGAGCAGCTCAAGCGAAAGCTCCAGGCCGAGGGCCTCTTCGAGCCGCACCGCAAGCGCCGCCTGCCCGTGCTGCCGCGCACGATCGGCCTGATCACCGGCAAGGACTCCGACGCCGAGCGCGACGTCGTCACCACCGTCCATCGGCGCTGGCCCGCCGCCGCCATCAGGACAAGGCACGCGCTCGTGCAGGGCCCGACGGCGGCCGAGTCCGTCATGACCGCGCTCGCCGCCCTCGACGCCGACCCCGAGGTCGACGTCATCG
>DAONOU010000380.1:0-1760 GCA_035409265.1 Arachnia sp.
TCGGCGGCGTGGGGCAGAACCCGCAGGCCAAGGCCCTTGCCAGCGGCGTCGACGTCCTCATCGCGTGCCCGGGTCGCCTGCTGGACCTCATGGAACAGCGGCTCGTCGACCTCGGCGCCGTCGAGATCACCGTCATCGACGAGGCCGACCACATGGCCGACATGGGCTTCCTCCCCAGCGTGCGCCGCATCCTGCAGGCGACGCCCAAGCGCGGCCAGCGGATGCTGTTCTCCGCCACCCTCGACGCGGGCGTCTCGACGCTGGTGGGTCAGTTCCTGACCAACCCCGTCACCCACGAGGCCGACTCGGCGCACTCCCCCGTCGGCACGATGTCGCACCACGTGCTGCGCATCGCCGGCGATCACCGCACACAGGTGCTGGCCGAGCTCGCGGCAGCGCCGGGCAACATCATCGTGTTCACGCGCACGAAGCACGGCGCGAAGAAGCTCGCCAAGCAGCTGATCAGCCTGGGCGTGCCCGCCGTCGACCTGCACGGCAACCTCAGCCAGAACGCCCGCACCCGCAACCTGGACGCTTTCCACTCGGGCCGCGTCAGCACCCTGGTGGCCACGGACATCGCCGCGCGCGGCATCCACGTCGACGACGTAGCCCTCGTCGTGCACGCCGACCCGCCGGTGGAGCACAAGGCGTACCTGCACCGCTCGGGCCGCACGGCGCGCGCGGGCGCGGAGGGCACCGTCGTGACGTTGGAGCTGCCGTCGCAGCGCTCGGACGTCCAGTCGCTGCTGCGCCAGGCGAAGATCCGCCCCACCTTCACCAACGCGGCGCCCGGCGCCGGGATCCTCACCAGCATCGCCCCCGGCGAGCGCACCTTCCTCTCCTCCGCGGAGGCCGCGGAGCTGGCGGGCGCCACCCCGAAGCAGCCGCAACAGCGCAAGGCCGGCCAGGGTGCGTCGAAGCCCCGAGGGACCCAGCAGGGCTCGGATCGGCAGCCGGGGTCGGGCCGTTCCACGACGCGCTCCTCGTCCCGACGCCGCTCGGGCGGAGCGGGTCAGCAGACGCAGCGAGCCGGGGCCGCAGCCGCCCCCGCGCGCAGCGCCGCGGACTTCTCGAAGGGCTACCGCCGGGGTCGGTGACGAAGCGTCGGGGTTCCATGATGAGATGGTGCCCGGTCACGCCGCTGACGTGGCCTTCTCCTCGAAAGGCGACGACATGGACATCCTGTTCGACACGGCGAACCTCGGCGACATCGAACGGCTCACCCCCATCTATCCGGTGACCGGCGTGACGACCAACCCGTCGATCCTGAAGGCCGAGGGCAAGCTCGACTTCTACGCGCACTTCCGCCGGATCCGCGAGATCATCGGCTTCGAGCGCACCCTGCACGTGCAGGTGCTCGCGAAGGACGCGCAGGGCATGATCGACGACGCGCACCGCCTGCTCGACAAGATCGACGACAAGATCTACCCCAAGATCCCCACCACCGAGGCGGGGCTCGAGGCCATGCGCACGCTCAAGGAGGAGGGCGTCAAGGTGACCGCGACGGCCATCTACTCCAAGACGCAGGGCTTCCTCGCCATCGCCAGCGGCGTCGACTACCTGGCCCCGTACTACAACCGCATGCAGTCGATCGACATCGACACCCGCGGCACGCTCGCGGCGCTCGCCGGGTTCATCCAGCGCTTCGACGCGCCGAGCAAGATCATGGCGGCGAGCTTCAAGAACATCTCCCAGGTGTCGCACGCGCTGGAGTCCGGCGCCGACGCCGTGACCCTCTCCCCGAAGCTGCTCCGCCAGGC
>DAONOU010000381.1:0-1754 GCA_035409265.1 Arachnia sp.
AACCGCGTTTTAGGCGCGGGGCCGTAGAATCCCTGCGCGATGACGAAACTGCCCTCCTGGCTCGAGAGCCTGACCGATGCCGAACTCAACCGGGTCTTCGGCGCGGCCACGGTGGCCCGCGGGCGGCAGTACGCGACGCTGGGGCGCGTGTCGGCGGTCAAGACAGTCGGCGAGCTGGCCACCGCGACGGTGCGCGGCAGCAACTACCGCAGCTACCACTGCACCATCAGCCCCAGCTCGTCCTCCGGGCTGCTCGCCAACTGCAGCTGCCCGGTGCAGCGGGGCTGCAAGCACTGCGTCGCCCTCCTCCTCACCCTGATGGCGCCCGGGGCCGCCGCCCAGGCGCAGGGGTGGCAGTCCGTGCTCGCCCCGTTCCTCCCCCGCGCCGACGACGGCGCCCCGCTGGCCCTGGAGGTCGCCGAGGAGGCGGGCGCGCTCACCGTCCGCCTGCTGCGGCCGGGCAAGCGCGAGAACTGGATCCGCTCGGGGATCAGCTGGGACGACGTCACCTACCCGCACCCCGGGCTCCGCGAGGGGCACCGCGTGGCGCTGGGCGCCTTGCGGGCCGCCGAGGGGATCAACGGCTACGCCCGCAGGGACACGCTCTCGCTGGGCGCGATGCTGCCCTCGGGCTGGGCCGCGCTCGCCGAGGCGGTCGCCGCCGGGGTCACGCTCCTGCCCGGCACCACCTACGCAGGCAGGCCTCTGCCCACGCCCCGGCTCGTCGAGCGGATCGAGCCGTTGGTGCGCATCGCCCGCGACGGCGACGCGCTGTCGGTGCGGGCGCTGACCAAGCTGGACGGCGAGGTGGTCGCGCTCCCCGCGAAGGCCTTCCTCGGCCGGCCCGCGCACGGCGCCTGGATCGCCCGCGACGACGAGGTCCTGTTCGGTCCGCTCAGCCGCACGCTCTCCCCCGCGGCCGCGGGCCTCTTCCGGCACGGCGAGCTGCGCATCCCCGACGGGGAGGTCGAGACGTTCGCGGCCGGCTACCTGCCGCAGCTGCGGCGCGCGGTCGCCGTCGAGGTGGGCGACGGCGTCGTCCTGCCCGAGCCGGAGCCGCCGCGCCTGCTGTGCCGGGTCGACTTCAGCGAGCGCGCCGCCGGCGTCCGGTGGGGTTTCCGCTACCGCACCGGGGCGACGATCCGCGACGTCGGCCTCGCCCCGGAGCCGGGCGTTGCCCGCGACCGCGTCGCCGAGTCCCGGCTCGCCGAGGCCGTGCCCCGCGGGCCGTGGGTCGAGGCGGGCCTCACCGGCGCCGAGCTGCGCCCCGCCTTCCTGACCGGCCGCCCCCTCATCTCGTTCGTCACCGAGGTCCTGCCGGTGCTGGAGGAGCGCGACGACGTCCTCGTCGACCTGAACCGCGAGGCCCCCGTCTTCACGCCGGCCGAGGGCGACCCCGTCGTCCGGCTCTCCGTCGGCGAGGCGGAGGCGGGCGACTGGTTCGACCTGCACGTCGAGGTCACCGTCGGCGACGAGAAGGTGCCGCTGGCCGAGCTCCTCTCCGCGCTCGCCGCCGGGGACGACCACCTGATGCTGGACTCCGGCACCTGGTTCTCCCTCGACGCCCCCGAGCTCGCCGAGCTGCGGACCCTCGTCGAGGAGGCGAGGCTGATCGTCGACGGCGACGGCGACACCTTCCGGCTGCGGCCCGAGCACGCGGGCCTGTGGGAGGAGCTCGTCTCGCTCGGCGTCGTCACGGAGCAGGCGGAGTCGTGGCGGTCCGCCGTCGGCGCCCTGCTCGACCCGGCGTCGCT
>DAONOU010000382.1:0-1748 GCA_035409265.1 Arachnia sp.
GCGCCGGGGGGCCCGGGCCGGTGGGGGATGGCTCAGTACGCCCCCCTGGAACTGACCACCGCGCGTGCCGTCCGCAGCATGATGGCCAGATCCTGCATGAAGGACCAGTTGTCGACGTAGTAAGAGTCGAGGCGAACGGTCTCATCCCAGGGAAGATCGGATCGGCCGGAGACCTGCCAGAGGTCGGTCAGGCCGGGACGGACGTCGAGCCTGCGCACGGCGTCACGGTCGTATTGGGCGACCTCTTTGGGCAGCGCCGGGCGGGGCCCGACGAGGCTCATGTCGCCGCGGAAGACGTTCCAGAACTGCGGGATCTCGTCGATCGAGAACCGCCGAATGAAGGCACCCACCCGCGTGATGCGGGGGTCGCGCGTCATCTTGAACAGCACGCCAGCGCCCTCGTTCTGCTGTTCCAGCTCGGCCTTGCGGGCCTCGGCGTCGACCACCATCGAGCGGATCTTGAGGCACTCGAACTCCTCGCCGCGCCTGCCGACGCGGGTCTGCGTGAAGAAGATCGGCCCGCGGTCCTCGAGCTTGATGAGGAGCGCGACGACGGCGACGATGGGTGCCGCGAGCAGCATCAGGAGGCTGGAGCCGACCAGGTCGAACAGCCGCTTCGCCCATCGCGACGCCTTCATGGCCTGGGGCCGCTCGACGTAGACCAGCGGGAGTCCGCCGACGGGACGGGTCGCGAGCCGGTTGGCGCTGATGTCGGTCAGCGCCGGCGCGACGATCATCTGCGTCGAGTGCTCCTCGAGGTCCCACGCCATGCGCTTGAAGTGCTGGCTGTCCGGGAAGGAGCCCTCGGCGAAGATCACCGTCTTCACGCCACTGTCCTCGACCAGGGTCACGACGTCGTCCACCCGCCCGAGCACGGGCAGCCCGCCAGGGGTCTCCTCGACCTCCGCCGTCGTGACGGCGCCGACCATCTCGTAGCCGAGCCACTTCTCGCGCCGCAGCACGCGGGCCACCTCGTCGATGTGGGTGGGGTCGCCGGCGATGATGGCGGACCTCCGGTAGAGCCCGCGAGCGTGCAGGCGCTTGAGGACGAGGCGCCGGGTGTACCGCAGCGCGAGCAGGGACGGCACGCCGATCGCGAAGGTCAGCAGGAAGAACGCGCGCGAGAGGTCGTAGTCGACGAGGTAAGTGACGGTGCCTATGGCGCCCGCGAAGATCACTGACGCGAGGGTTACCCGGTGGAACTCCATGGTGCCGGTCTGCAGGTGCGGCAGCGAGTAGGCGCCGGCGAACGCGAGCGCGCCCAGCCAGGCGGCGGGCACGAGGACGACGAGCCAGAGCGGGAGCTCCGGCCCAGCCGCGTGTGTGAATTCGAAGCGCGCCGCGTAGGCCGCGGTCGCGGCGATGAAGATGATGGCGGCATCAGCAAAGGCCCCCGCAGCCTGTCGCCTCGACGCCCGACTTTGGGCGAGACCACCGATCCAACGGCTGAGATCGAATCCTGTGGCGGTAACGCGCACATCCAACGTCGTCATGAAGAACGACCCCCCATCAGGGAGCACCCAGAACGCCCCCCGGGTCCTGTCAGTGTGAGCGCCCCCCGCTATTAGGGGAATTCTTACACGAACGCAAGGGCGCGACAAGCCTTTCCATAGATTGGGCAGCAGAACTTATCCACGGGGCGGAGCGAGCCAGCCGCGGGAGGTGAGTTCGGTGAGTACCAGGTCGCGCAGCGCGGCGGCGTCGACGCCGGTCGTGTCGATGCGTAGGTCGGCGTCGACGGGGGCCTC
>DAONOU010000383.1:0-1743 GCA_035409265.1 Arachnia sp.
GCAGACCTTCTCCTTACCATGGAGACGCTCTGCCGACTGAGCTATAGGGGCCAGCGACGCACAAACATACACGAGGTTTGGGGGCCGTCACAAATCAGGCAAGGAGCCCCGCGATCGCCGCCTCGAGGGCGCCCTGGAACTGGGTCTCGCGCTCCTCGGCCGAGAGGTCGCCGGAGCCGTCGAGGAGGTGATCGGTGACGGTGAGGACGGTGAGCGCCTCTCCGTTGTTGGCCAGCGCGCACGCGTACAGGCCCGCGGCCTCCATCTCGACGCCGAGGGTTCCCAGCTCGCCGAGGGCGGGGATGACGTCCGTGCGGGAGCTGTAGAAGAAGTCGCTGGTGAACACCGGGCCGACGTGCACGCGCGCGCCGGAGCCGCGCGCCTGGTCGACGGCGCCGCGCAGCATGTCGAAGCTCGCCGCCAGCGACAGCGTGACGCCGGGCACGCCGAAGGTGGCGACGGCCGAGTTGGTGTGCGCGGAGGAGGCGACGATGACGTCGGAGACGGCGACGGCGCGGGAGATGCCGCCACAGGTGCCGACCCGGCAGATGCGCTTCACGCCGTATTGCGCATACAGCTCCGTGGCGTAGATCGACAGCGACGGCACGCCCATGCCGGAGGCCATGACGGAGACCGGGACGCCGTCGACCGTGCCGGTCCAGGCGCCGATGCCGCGCACCTCCGAGACGAGGCGCGCGCCGTCGAGCCGGGTGCGGGCGATGCGTTCGGCGCGACGCGGGTCCCCGGGCATGATGACCAGCGGAGCGATGTCTCCGGGCTCGCAGGAGATGTGCGGCGTGGCCATGAGCGGCCCCTTTCGTCGGTGAAAGAATCAGGCCCCGAATCCATCCGATTCGGGGCCTTGTGGCAAGTGTTGGATTCGAACCAACGTAGCTCACGCGACGGTTTTACAGACCGTTCCCTTTGGCCGCTCGGGCAACTTGCCGCACCGGTGTCCCGGCGACGCACGAGCTTAGCAGCACGCCAAGCCCTGCAACAAAACCGATACGCTGGCCCCGTGACCATCACTCCCACCGAAGCCACGCCCTGGGCCGAGCAGGCCGACGCCGTCGCGGCGTCCCTCGGCTCGTCCACCGACGGACTCGCCACCGCCGACGTCGACCTGCGCCTCGAAAGAGACGGCAGGAACGAACTCCCGGCCCCGGCGCCGAAGCCCGCGTGGCTGCGGTTCGTCGCCCACTTCAACGACCTGCTCGTCTACATCCTGATCGCGGCCGCGGCGCTGAAGGCGCTGAGCGGCGACTGGATCGACTTCACCGTCATCGCCGTCGTCATCGTGGCGACCGCGCTCATCGGCTTCATCCAGGAGGGGCGCGCCGCGTCCGCGCTCGCCGGCCTGCAGACCATGCAGTCGCAGGAGGCGCAGGCCCTGCGGGACGGGACCTGGGGCGTCGTCGACGCCGCGACGCTCGTCGCCGGCGACATCGTGCGGCTGCGCTCCGGCGACCGCGTCCCCGCGGACCTGCGGCTGGTGACCGCGTCGTCGTTGCAGGCCGACGAGGCCGCCCTCACCGGCGAGTCGGTGCCGTCGCAGAAGGACGTCGACGCCGTCGAGGCGGGCGCGGGCGTCGGCGACCGCAGCTCGATGCTGTTCTCCGGCACCCTGATCACCGCGGGCACCGCCGAGGGGATCGTGGTCGCGACGGGTGGCCGCACCGAGATCGGCAGGATCTCCGCGCTCGTCGCGGAGCAGGACAAGCTCGACACCCCGCTCGCGCGCCA
>DAONOU010000384.1:0-1742 GCA_035409265.1 Arachnia sp.
TCTCGCCGAAGCGCTGGCCGCCGAACTGCGCCTTGCCGCCCAGCGGCTGCTGGGTGATCATCGAGTACGGGCCGGTGGAACGCGCGTGGATCTTGTCGTCGACGAGGTGGTGCAGCTTCAGCATGTACATGTAGCCGACGCCGATCTTTTCGGCGTACGGCTCACCGGTGCGGCCGTCGAAGATGCGCGCCTTGCCGGTCGCGTCGATCAGGCGGTAGCCGTCGCGGGTCTCGAGCGAGTTGTCGAGCAGGCCCGCGATCTCCCCCTCGTTGGCGCCGTCGAACACCGGGGTCGCGACCTTGGCGTTGCCCTCGACGCGGCCGAGGCCGACCTCGCGCAGGCGCTCGGCCCACGCCTCCTGGATGCCCGTGACGTCCCAGCCGGTCTTGGCGATCCACCCCAGGTGGTTCTCCAGCACCTGGCCGACGTTCATTCGCGACGGCACGCCGAGCGGGTTCAGCACGATGTCGACGGGGGTGCCGTCCTCGAGGAACGGCATGTCCTCGACGGGGAGGATCTTCGAGATGACGCCCTTGTTGCCGTGGCGGCCGGCGAGCTTGTCGCCGTCGGAGATCTTGCGCTTCTGCGCGACGTGCACGCGGACCAGCTGGTTCACGCCCGGGAGCAGCTCGTCGTCGTCCTCGCGGTTGAACACGCGGACGCCGATGACGGTGCCGGACTCGCCGTGGGGCACCTTGAGGGACGTGTCGCGGACCTCGCGGGCCTTCTCGCCGAAGATGGCGCGCAGCAGGCGCTCCTCCGGGGTCAGCTCGGTCTCGCCCTTCGGGGTGACCTTGCCGACCAGGACGTCGCCCGCGGAGACCTCGGCGCCGATGCGGATGATGCCGCGCTCGTCGAGGTCGGCCAGCATCTCGTCGGAGACGTTGGGGATCTCGCGGGTGATCTCCTCGGCGCCCAGCTTGGTGTCGCGGGCGTCGACCTCGTACTCCTCGATGTGGATCGAGGTCAGCACGTCGTCCTGGACGATGCGCTGCGACAGGATGATCGCGTCCTCGTAGTTGAGGCCCTCCCACGGCATGAACGCCACGAGGAGGTTCTTGCCCAGGGCGAGCTCGCCCTGGTCGGTGCACGGGCCGTCGGCCAGCGGGGTGCCGACCTCGACGCGGTCGCCGGGGCCCACGAGCGGGCGCTGGTTGATGCAGGTGCCCGCGTTCGAGCGCACGAACTTGTCCAGCTTGTAGCTGATGTACGTGCCGTCGTCGTTGGCCACCTCGAGGAGGTCTGCCGAGACCGAGCTCACGACGCCGGGCTTCTTGGCCAGGGTGACGTCGCCGACGTCGACGGCCGCGCGGTACTCCATGCCGGTGCCCACGAAGGGGGCCTCGTTACGGATCAGCGGGACCGCCTGGCGCTGCATGTTGGCGCCCATGAGGGCGCGCGACGCGTCGTCGTGCTCGAGGAACGGGATCAGCGCCGTGGCGATGGACACCATCTGGCGCGGGGACACGTCCATGTACTCGACCTCGGCCACCGGGACCGCGTCGGCGTCGCCGTGCTTCAGGCGGACGAGCACGCGCTCCTCCGTCAGGCGGCCGTCCTCGTCGGCGAGCGCGTTGGCCTGCGCGATCGAGTAGCGGTCCTCCTCGTCGGCCGTCATGTAGACGATCTCGTCGGTGATCCGGCCGTCGACGACCTTGCGGTACGGCGTCTCGATGAAGCCGAACGCGTTGACGCGGGCGAACGACGCCAGCGAGCCGATCAGGCCGATGTTCGGGCCTTCA
>DAONOU010000385.1:0-1719 GCA_035409265.1 Arachnia sp.
CGCGCTTGCCGAGCAGGTTCTGGCGGAAGCGGCCCTGCTTGCCCTTCAGCATGTCCGAGATGGACTTCAGCGGGCGGTTGCCGGGGCCCGTGACCGGGCGTCCGCGGCGGCCGTTGTCGAACAGCGAGTCGACGGCCTCCTGGAGCATGCGCTTCTCGTTGTTCACGATGATCTCGGGGGCGCCGAGGTCGAGCAGTCGCTTCAGGCGGTTGTTGCGGTTGATGACGCGGCGGTACAGGTCGTTCAGGTCCGACGTCGCGAAGCGGCCGCCGTCGAGCTGCACCATGGGACGCAGGTCCGGCGGGATGACCGGGACGGCGTCGAGCACCATGGCGGCGGGGTGGTTCTCGCCGTTCAGGAACGCGCTGACGACGCGCAGGCGCTTGAGCGCGCGGGTCTTGCGCTGCCCCTTGCCGGTGGCGATGATCTCGCGCAGGTTCTCCGACTCGGCCTTCAGGTCGAAGGTCTGGAGGCGCTTCTGGATGGCCTCGGCACCCATGGAGCCCTCGAAGTACTTGCCGTACTTGCGCTTCATCTCGCGGTAGAGCGCCTCGTCGCCCTCGAGGTCCTGGACCTTGAGGGTCTTGAAGCGCGCCCACACCTCGTCGATGCGGTCGAGCTGACGCTGCGCGCGGGTGCGGATGAGGCCGGCCTCCTTCTCGGCGGCCTCGCGCACCTTGCGCTTGATGTCGGCCTTGGCGCCCTCCTCCTCGAGCTGGGCGAGGTCCTCCTCCAGCTTGCGCATGCGCTCTTCGATGTCGGCGTCGCGACGGGCGGCGACCTGCTTGGTCTCGACCTCGACCTTGGCCTGCAGCGAGGAGAGGTCGCGGTGGCGGGCCTCGTCGTCGACGGCGGTGATCATGTGCGCGGCGAAGTAGATGACCTTCTCGAGGTCCTTCGGGGCGATGTCGAGCAGGTAGCCGAGCCGGCTGGGGACGCCCTTGAAGTACCAGATGTGGGTCACGGGCGCGGCGAGCTCGATGTGTCCCATGCGCTCGCGGCGCACGTTGGACCGGGTCACCTCGACGCCGCAGCGCTCGCAGATGATGCCCTTGAAGCGGACCCGCTTGTACTTGCCGCAGTAGCACTCCCAGTCGCGGGTCGGGCCGAAGATCTTCTCGCAGAAGAGGCCGTCGCGCTCGGGCTTGAGCGTGCGGTAGTTGATGGTCTCCGGCTTCTTGACCTCGCCGTGCGACCACTCGCGGATCTGCTCGGCGCTCGCGAGTCCGATCCGCAGCTCATCGTAGAAGTTCACGTCCAGCACGTTTTGCTTCTCTTTCCCCTACTTATTGAGGCAGTAGGTGCCTTGAAGGCTTAAGTTGTCTCTGGTTATTGACTGAGCGTTTCCGACTCAGACTTCGCCGACGTCCATGAAGTTGTCCGCGCCCGGGCGGCGACCGAGGTCGATCCCGAAGTCCTCGGACGCCCGGATGTCGTCCTCAGACTCGCGCAGGTCGATGACCCGGCCGTCGTCGGAGAGGACCTCGACGTTCAGACACAGCGACTTCATCTCCTTGACGAGCACCTTGAACGACTCAGGGATGCCCGGCTCGGGGATGTTCTCGCCCTTGACGATGGCCTCGTAGACCTTGACGCGACCCGGCACGTCGTCCGACTTGATGGTGAGCAGCTCCTGCAGGGCCCACGCGGCGCCGTAGGCCTCGAGCGCCCACACCTCCATCTCGCCGAAGCGCTGGCCGCCGAACTGCGCCTTGCCGC
>DAONOU010000386.1:0-1709 GCA_035409265.1 Arachnia sp.
TGTGGCGATGCGGGCCGCCTCCAGCTTGGTGGTCATGCCTCCGGTGCCGACGCCGGAGGAGCCGACGCTGATCGTCCCGGGAGTCGACCTGAACGCGGGCTTCAGTGGCACCCAGCCCGCCCGGACCGCGAGCCCCGCGCCCGTCGTCCGGGTCGGGACCGTCGCCGTCGTCGAGGGCCAGCGGGTTGAGCCCGGTCAGGTGCTGGTGACCCTGGACGCCCCTGCGCTCGACGCCGCGCTGGGCCTGGCCCGGGCGGACGCCGCCGTCGCGGCCGCCCAGCCGCCGTTCCTCGATCAGAAGATCGCGGACGCCGACAGCACGCGCCGCGACCTGGTCGCCAAGAAGGCCGACGTGGTCAAGGCGCTCGACGACCTGACGGCCAAGCGCGCGACCGTGGTGACGGCCATCGCGACCCTGACGTCGAAGCAGGCCCAGCTCGCGTCCACGATCGCCACCCTGGTGGCCAAGCGTCCGACGGTCGCCGCGGCCGTCGACACCCTCACCGGCAAGCTCGCCCAGGCGGACGCCGCCGTCACCCAGCTGACCGCCCAGCGGGACCAGCTCACGGCCGCGATCGCGGCGCTGACCGCCCAGGGCGTTCCGGCCGACGATCCACGTCTCACGCAGGCGCGCGCTGGCCTCGCCCAGGTCACCGCCGCGCTCGCCCAGGCCACCGCCGGACGCGCCCAGCTCGCCGCAGCCCTGACCCAGGCCAAGGCCGGCCTCGCCCAGCTCGACGCCGGCCTGGCCCAAGCCCGTGCCGCCCAGCCCCAGCTCGCCGCGGCCCTCACCCAGGCCACCTCGGGCCTGGCCCAGTTGGACGCCGGCAAGGCCAAGGCCCGCGACGGCCTCGCCAAGATTAACGACGGCCTCGCCCAGCTGGACGACGGCGTCCGGGCTCTGCACAACGCCCGGACGCTCGCCGCGTTGGGGGCGTCCGCGGCCGGTCTGCAGGTCCAGCGCGCCGAGCAGTCCCGCGCGCTGGCGTCCGTCGTGGCGCCCGAGGCGGGCGTGATCGTCACCATTGCGCACCCGGGCGACGTCGTCGCTCCGGGCGCCACGCTGGCCGTCCTTCGTCCCGACCGGACGCCGACGGTCACGACCGCCCTCGCCCCTGACAAGGCCGTCCTGGCCTGCCCGGGCGCCGCCGCCGTCGTCACCACGGACGCCGGCCAGGCCTACCCCGCGACCGTTGAGCGGATCGGCGTCCGGGCCGATTACCCGCCCACCACGCTGGCGACGGACGAGGTCCACCTGACCCGCGCCGTGCCCGTGACCCTCGCGCTGTCCGGCGCCGCTCCGCCCCCCGGGCTCTGCGTCGACGTCGTCATCACCCCTTGCCAGGCCCAGAAGTGACAGGAGCCGTCATGTCCGCTCGCAAGCGTCCGCCGATCCCGGTGATCGTCCTCCTCGTCGTGGCCCTCGCCGCGGGCGGCTGGTGGTGGTGGAGTTCGACGCGACCCGCGGCGTCCATCGATCGGCTCTCGGGCGTCGCCGAGACGCGCACCTACCAGGTGGCCGCGACCATCGCCGGACGCATCACCGAGGTCAAGGTCGCCGAGGGCGACGCCGTGACCGAGGGTCAGGTGGTCGCGACCCTGGACGCCGCCCCGCTCAACCTCGTCGTGGACCAGGCCAACGCCGGCCTGGACGCCGCCAAGGCCACCCTCAAGCAGGCCCAGGACGACAGCGCCTCGGCAGCCGAGCT
>DAONOU010000387.1:0-1690 GCA_035409265.1 Arachnia sp.
AAGAAGCTCTGGTCCGCCACGAAGGTCGACGACAAGGCCGGTGACCTGGCCACCGCCATCTTCGGTTCCCGCATCCTGGTCACATCGGTGTCGAAGGGCAACCGGCCGACCAAGCACAGGATCATCGACGCCGAGACCGGCAAGACGATCGCAACCTTGAAGAGCAAGGACGCGGCCTTCGGCTTCTGGGGCGACGAGGTCTACCTGTTCGAGACAGGTGGCTGGGTCAAGAAGTGGAACACGCTCTCGAACAAGGTCACGAAGGTCCTGAAGATCGACGACAACTCCTTCTACGGTGGCGGTGTGAGCGATGGTGTCGCTTACGTCTCGGGCCGTCTCGTCAACACCGCGAAGGGAAGCTCCACAAAGCTGAGCCCCTCGCGAGCCACAGCAGTAGTTGTCTACAACAACAAGGTCGCGTACTCCGTCGATACCAAGACCGGCCCGAAGGTCCGCGTCGAGACGCTGACGTTCGGCGGGAAGTCCGCGCCGCGGCTGCTCGGCACCGTCGCGGACGCTTCCTTCAAGAAGGGCAAGACGTGGAAGGCTGACTTCGACCTCACCAAGCCGCTCAAGAAGGGCACGCTCGTCATCACCGACAAGAAGGGCAAGAAGGTCCGCAGCATCGCCCTGCCAGCCACCAGCGACGGTTCTTACCGAAACGTCAAGTGGAACGGCAAGGACAGCAAGGGCAAGTATGTCAAACCCGGCACCTACACCTGGACGATCAAGGCCACCGACGACCCCACGCGAACCGGCCTGAAGAAGGGCCAGACCGCGAAGGCGATCGACGGCAAGAAGGCCGCGAGCGGCACAGTGAAGCTCAAGAAGTGACCGGTTAGGCCCCGACGCACGACGCCGACGCCCATCGCCAACCCCTGGCGATGGGCGTCGGCGCGTCCTCGGCGCACCTCCACGGGAGAGGGAGATCGGGTGACGCGCCCGGGGTTGCACGAAGAACATTGCTGAACACATCCGGGGTTCTGACTCGCGAGATCGAGCGGGCCACTAGACTCGCCGTGAACTCAATTCAGGAGGAAGAGACGTGGGCAACGACGCCATCAAGAAGGTCCTCATCGCCAATCGCGGCGAGATCGCCGTCAGAGTCATCCGGGCGGCACGCGACGCCGGCATCGAGTCGGTTGCGGTGTACGCCGATTCGGACGCTGACTCCCTGTTCGTCAAGCTGGCCGACGAGGCCTATGCGCTGAACGGCGCCACGCCGGCCGACACCTATCTCAACGTCGAGAAGCTGTTGGCCGTCGCCGAGCGCGCGGGAGCCGACGCCGTCCACCCGGGCTACGGCTTCCTCGCCGAGAACGCCTCGTTCGCGGAGGCGGTCGAGGGCGCGGGGTTGATCTGGATCGGGCCGCCGCCGGCGGCCATCGAGTCGCTGGGCGACAAGGTCAAGGCGCGTCACATCGCGCAGAAGGTGGGCGCGCCGCTGGTACCCGGCACGGCCGACCCGGTCGAGGGCGCAGACGAGGTCGTCGCGTTCGCCGAGGAACACGGGCTCCCCATCGCCATCAAGGCCGCGTTCGGCGGCGGCGGACGCGGCCTGAAGGTCGCCCGCACGCTCGAGGAGGTGCCGGAGCTCTTCGAGTCGGCCACCCGCGAGGCCGTCACCGCCTTCGGCCGCGGCGAGTGCTTCGTCGAGCGCTACCTCGACAAGCCGCGGCACGTCGAGACC
>DAONOU010000388.1:0-1622 GCA_035409265.1 Arachnia sp.
TATCACCGTCCCGACCCCGATCCAGGCTGCCACGCTGCCCGACTCCCTCGCCGGCCGCGACGTCCTGGGCCGCGGCCGCACCGGCTCCGGCAAGACCTACGCCTTCCTGCTGCCGCTGGTGGCGCGCCTGACGGCGTCCAGGAACCGAACCAACCCCGGACGCCCCCGCGCCCTGATCCTGGCCCCCACCCGCGAGCTCGTCGCCCAGATCGAGGAGGCCCTGGCGCCCCTCGCAGCGTCCTCCAATCTCACGACCCGCACCGTCTTCGGCGGCGTCGGCCAGGCCCCGCAGGTCGCCGCGCTCCGCAAGGGCGTCGACATCGTCCTCGCCTGCCCCGGACGCCTGGAAGACCTCATCCAGCAGGGCCACGCCAGCCTCTCGGCGATCGAGATCACGGTCCTGGACGAGGCCGACCACATGGCCGACCTCGGCTTCCTGCCGGCCGTGAAGCGCCTGCTCGACAAGACCCCGGCCCGCAGCCAGCGGCTGCTGTTCAGCGCGACGCTCGACGACGCCGTGCACGGGCTCGTCCAGCGCTATCTGCACGCGCCGGTCGTCCACGAGGCCGACTCGTTAGAGGCCCCGGTCGAGTCCATGGACCATCACGTTCTGGCCGTTGACAACGCCGGACGCCTCGACGTCCTGCTCGACCTCACCGCCGCCCCCGGCCGGACCGTCGTCTTCACCCGCACCAAGCACGGCGCCAAGAAGCTCGCCAAGCAGCTCAACGCGGCGGGCGTCCCGGCGGTCGAGTTGCACGGCAACCTCAGCCAGAACGCCCGGACGCGCACCATGGACGCCTTCCACTCCGGCGCCGCCGGGACCCTCGTCGCGACCGACATCGCCGCGCGCGGCATCCACGTCGACGACGTGACGCTGGTGATCCACGCCGACCCGCCGATGGAGCACAAGGCCTACCTGCACCGCTCCGGACGCACGGCCCGCGCCGGCAAGGGCGGCGTCGTCGTCACCCTGATGCTGGACGGCCAGCGCAACGACGTCCGCGACCTGACCCGCAAGGCCGGCATCAAGCCCACCACGACCAAGGTCGCCAAGGGCCACGCCCTTCTCCGCGAGATCGCGCCCGGCGAGCGCCGCTACCCGGGCGGCTTCGTGCACGCGCCGGGGGAGTCCGGTCCGGCCGAGGGCTCGGGACGCCAGCGCCGCGCGTCGGCGTCCGGTCAGCCCCAAGGCCAGGGACGCCGACGCGGCCAGTCCGCGCCGGCGACGTCCGGCCAGGGACGCGGCAAGGCGGCGCCTGCGGCGTCCGGTTCGGGGAGGCGTCCCGCGCAGCTCGCGACCGCAGGCAGTTCGGGCGGCGCCGCGGCCTTCTCGCGGCAGGGCGTGCGTCGCCGCGGTCGCTGACCCCGCGCGGGGGCTAGCCTCGCCCGCATGGAGCATTTCGACTGGATCGCCGACGAGCGGCGGGCCCTCGCGGACCTGCTGGACGCCCTCACCCCCGAACAACTGGCCACCCCCAGCCTGTGCGGTGCCTGGACGGTGCAGCAGGTCTTCGGGCACCTGACCGTCCCGCTGACCGTGGGGTTGGGCGGCTTCGCCGCGGCGATGCTGCGGGCTCGTGGCGACTTCGACAAGGCCAACGACCGACTCGCGCAGACGG
>DAONOU010000389.1:0-1619 GCA_035409265.1 Arachnia sp.
GAGACGCTTCGACATCTCCTCGAAGGCCGCCACGTCCTTGGCCCGGGTGGCCTCGGCCTCCGCGATCGCGGCCTCGAGCCGGTCGGCCTCGCCCTTGGCGGCGCGGGCGCGCTGGTTCAGCTGACCCAGTTCCTCGGCGATGGCCGCCTGTTTGGCATCCGACTCGTTGAGCCGCGCCAGCGCGATGTCGAGGCGTCTGGTCGCCTCCGCGAGCCTGGTCCGCGCCTCGACCAACGTGAAGGCGAACCGCTCCACGTCGTGCGTCGCCTTTCTCAGGTCATCCTCGGCGGCCGTGACGGCTGCCTGGACCTGGATCACACTCTGCTTGCCGGCTGAGCCGCCTGCAGCGAACCAGCGGGAGAGTACGTCGCCGTCCCTGGTCACCACCGTGACGTCCGGCACCTTCGCCACGACCGCCTGGGCCGCGGCCAGGTCATCAACCACGGCGACGCCCTGCAGCAGCCGGTGCAGGGCCGCGCGTACGGAGTCGTCAGCGGTGACCAGGTCCATCGCATGGGACGCGCTACCCGGGAGCGTCTGCCGTACGGGCTCTGCGACCTCAGCATCACCGAGCAGTAGCGAGGCACGACCCACGTCCTCGGTACGGAGCCGGTCAAGGGCACCCACAGCCGACCCCAAACCTGACACAGCAACGGCGTCGACTGCCGAGCCGAGCGCGGCGGAGATGGCGGCCTCGTAGCCGGGCTTCACCGTGATCAGCGACGCGAGCGAGCCCAGTAGGCCAGGGACGTTGCCTGCCTCGACCAACGCGGTGCCCGCGTCGGCCCGCTCGAGGCCAAGCCTGAGCGCGTCGACCCGAGCCGTCAGTGCGGCCTTGCGCTGGGCAGCGGCCCGCTCGGACTCGAGCACGCCAGCGATCTCGGTCTCGATCGACTCCACGGCGGCGGCAGCCACCTCGTACTCGGCATCCAACCCGTGTTCGCCGTCATCCAGGCCCGCGATCGAGGACTCCAGCGCGGTGAACCGCCGGGTCGCCTCGGCAGCCCGCTCGGCAGCGCCGTCGCGGGTGGTGGCGAGACGTTCCATCTGCTCGGCGGCAGCCTCCGTACGGCTGCGCAGCGAGCTGACCTGACCGGTGAGCCGCGCGAGACCTTCCCGACGGTCGGCGATGGCGCGCAACTGGGCGGAGTACTGTCGCTCAGCCTCGGCATGCTGCTGCTCGACCGACGTACGGTGCAGGGAGGCATCGGTGAGCGCGGTCGCGCGGCGGTCGACGTCGGCCCGCAGCAGTGCTTCCTCGCGGCTCACCTCGGCTGCCTCGTGGTCGAGGGTGTCCGGGTCGCGGCCCGGCCGGTCGTCGATCGGCAGCGCCTCGGCATGGCGCATCCGCTCCGACGCGATCGAGCGGGTCGACTGGACGCGCTCCCGCAGTCCCGACAACGCGTACCAGACGTCCTGAGCGGCGGCCAGCCGCGGTCGTACGGCCGCCAGTGCCTGCTCCGCGGACTCCTCGGCTGTACGGGCCTCGGCCAGCTCCGACTCCACCCGCTCGCGCTCGCGTTGGACGGCGTCCTGGTCCTCCTGCTCCGCCGCCAGCGAGGCTCGGGCCTGGAAAAGGTCGTCTGCCAGGAGTCGCGTCTTCGCGTCGAGCAGCTCCG
>DAONOU010000390.1:0-1607 GCA_035409265.1 Arachnia sp.
AGAAGGCGTTGGCCAAGGCACGCGTGCCGCGTTGGGACCGGCCTTCGCAGGCGGCGGGGCGGGAGATCCTGGCCCTGGCGCGTCGGGGCCGCGCCTTTGCGAAGGTGGACGATCTGATCGGGAGGCACGCCGGGCTCGCGGTGTACGAGGGGGCGGCGCTCGTCGTCGCCGGATCGGTAGCGGCGCTGGCGGCGTACCGGAAGGTCTCGGCAGCGGAGGCGGCGGCCGAGCTGTTTCCGAGCGAGAACGCCGGACGTCCGGGTCTGCGGCTTGTCTCCGACGCGCCCGAGAGCGCGTTCGTCAAGCCGACGCCCAAGGGCGGCCTCGCCGGGCTGATGCGCGGCTTCCGAGAGTATCTGGAGCGGGTGGGGGAGTACTCGGGGCCGAGCGTGGAGGACGAGGCGCGGGTGTTCGAGGCTGTGGTGACCATCGGGGGCGAGCGCGGCTTCGATCTGCGACGCGCGGACGATGTCCTTTCCCTGTTCCGGGAGTTCGACGACGGTGTGGAGTTCGACTGGGACGAGGAGACGGCGTTCGCGCTCCTCAGCACCCTGCACGACTACACGCACTACCAGGCGGCTACCGCTGGGGACTCGCGTCCCTGGGATGCGCTGTGCGACGAGATGATCGAGGTGCTCGAGGAGCGGTCCAGCGAGGAGTCCGCCCTCTTCGGCTTGCTGGCGGGTGTCGTGCAGAAGGGCGACGAGGTCGCGCCGAGGAACCGTCGAGCGGCCGTCTCGAAGCTGAAGATCGTTTCAGGTGTGCGGGAGCTCCTGGGATGGATCGGGCGTGGCCGGAAGGTCACCCAGACCGGAGGCGTGCGGCGCGCGGACATCGAGCCGGTGGCCGGGATGCTGGGCGTTCGCGCCGTCGGCGTTGCGAAGCTGCCGCCGTGGGAGGACTACGTGACGGCGAGAGACAAGGAGGGTCTCACCTATGCGTTGAGCATGGCCGAGGTGCCGTTGCTCCCGAGTTGGTGGGACGCGTTGGTCGCGGCCGGCGTGATCCAGGTGAACACGTCGAGCGTCAAGCCGGGACCGGAGGCGGACGCCTGGCTGGCCAAGGGCGGGCCGGACGAGGAGAAGAGGGACTTCCTCGTCGGCACGTTCGTCGCCTACCTCCTCACCGGGAACCTCGATCGTCCCGGTGCGTACTTCGAGGCTCAGATGTTCGCTGTTGCGGTGACCGAACTCGTCGGTCTCCTCGCCCCCGATGAAGTGCCGGACACGCTGCCGACCTCGCCGTTCGCGTTCGCCGGCCCGCGCGCCATGCGGGACCTCGCCGTCAGCGGTTTGGTCGTCAAGAACAAGGACGGAAGCAAGGAGATCCCCGTCGCGCTCAGGAGCGTCGTCGCGCGCGGCGTGATGATGGCCATCGCGCTGAGCGCGCCGAACGAGGGCGACACCGACGACCTGTGACCGAAGCTCCGTCGACGCCTACTCGGCCAGTCGGGCACAGGCGACGGCGTTGGCCAGCAGGCGGTGCGCCTGCCGGAGCGCGGGCGTCTTGGGGATTCCGCGCTGGGCGGCCTCGCGTGCGACTCGCGCCAACCCAGGGATGTCCGCGGCGACGACCGCGCGGCGGAGCGCCATGGTCACGAAGGCGGG
>DAONOU010000391.1:0-1604 GCA_035409265.1 Arachnia sp.
AGCGCGGAGGCGACCCTGAGGTCGCCGCACAAGACTCCCTGTGTCAACCTCCCAGTGCTGGGGTCGTCCTCATGCGGCTTGAAGGTGAGGCTTCGCGGCGCCATGAAGCGCCGCGTCGTAGGGCTTGTTCGCCTGCCAGCAGCGCCATAGGACGCGTACCCATGCACGGGCGAGGACGCGGACCGCGTGGGGGTGTCGACAGCCTCGAGCACGTGCGCGTGCGTACACGTCGGCGGCCCACGGGGACGCGAAACGCGAGTTGTTCGCCCAAAGGGTCATCGCCACCCGGAGGCGCGTGTTGCAGGCATAGCGCGCCCCAACGACGTGGCTCTTGCCCGACGCCCGAGTGACCGGGGCGACACCTGCCTCGGCCGCCAGCTGTGCCTCGCTCTGGAAGCGCTGCGGCGCGTCGCCCAGCTCGGCCACGATCTGCGCCGCGTTGAGGCGACCTGCTCGCGGAAAGGACATCATGATCTTGCCCAGAGGCAGGTCATCGACCGCGGCCTCGATCTGCGCGGTGAGCGCCCCGACCTGGGTGACGAGCACCTCGAGCACCGCGACAAGGCTGGTGACCAGCGCACCCTTGACGGCCTCTTCGCGCAGACCGACGAGGCCCACGGGCGCCGCGCGCAGACGCTTCATGAGCTCGTCCGCGGAGCGGCGTCCCGGATAGCGATGGAGCTGCAGGAAACGCGCGAGCTGAGCCGCCGTCAGTCGCGACGCGCGGCTCGGGGTCGGATAGCGTTTGAGGAAGGCCAGCGAGATCTTGCCGTCCAGGTCGGCAAAGAGCGCGTTGCCACCCGGCCAGAACTCATCGAGCAGCGCACGCAGGCGGTTGGTAGTGCGCACGCGCTCCCCGACGAGGTCATCGCGGGTCGCACTAGCGCTTGGAGGGCGCGGAGCTCGTCTGAATTGGGGCGCAGCGGCTCGAACCGGTGTCCGTCGGTGCGCAGCAGGTCGGCCAAGATGTAGGCATCACCGGGGTCGCTCTTGGAGCGCGCAGCACGATAGCGAGACCGACTCGCCTTCAGCACGTTGGGGTGAATCGGGACGACGGTGTGTCCCGCGCGAACGAGGGTGTCGACCAGCAGTCCGTTGGGCCGCTCGATGGCGACGGACAACTCCGCGGGCGGCGCGATGCGCTTGAGCTGTAGAAGCAGGGCCGACAGGCCCTCAGCGCTGTGCTCTGAGGTCAGCGCCTGGACGACCTTGCCTGAAGTATCGATAACGCAAAGGGCGTGCGCGCTACCGCCCCAGTCCAATCCGACGTAGTTCTGCATGCCAGCATCCTCGGGTTCGGGTAGAACTCCAGGTGCCGGGAGGCTTTGCCGGTTGCTCACTAAATGGCGCTCCGGGGCCGCGTCTCGAACGCCTCTTGCCCGTGGCGCTACTCCCTGTATGCCGGTCGAGCCTCCCGGCATCCCACGACGAGGCGGTCTTGTGCAGGCTGTCGAGCAGCAAGCAAGCGGGGCCTTCGTCGCGGGGCACCAGGAGCACGACGCCGAGTCTCGCTCATCGCGAGGCCGGCGTCGCGACGACCAATAGGTACCCTAGTGAGCAAGCGGGGCCTTCGTCGCGGGGCACCAGGAGCACGACGCCGAGTC
>DAONOU010000392.1:0-1598 GCA_035409265.1 Arachnia sp.
GCCAAGCGAGTCCCTCGACGGATAACGCACCGGCGGCCACCAGTCGGCGGGCCGAAGCGGGATCCGGGTCACCCAGCGCGGCCCGGACGGAGAGGGCGTACGCCTCGATCACGGCCCGCGCACCTCCCGAGTAGTCACGCGGGAACCGCCGACCGATGGTCCGCAGGTAGTCGAGCAGGGCTGTCGTCACCCGATCGGGGACGTCGAACCCCTTCGCGCGGGCGTGCGCGAGCGCGTTGCCGACGTGGACGCTGATGTACGGCCAGGACTCGTCGCTGCGACGCCACCAGCCGAAGCCGCCGTCCGCGCCCTGTCGCGTTGCCAGCGCCTCGATGTCGCGGCGGACCGCCGCCTCCAGGTCGGCCGGCGAGGCCTGTCCCTCGGTTCCGAAGGCCGCGAGCACGTCGCGCAGGGCGGCGATCGCCAGCACCCGCGAGGCCACCTGCTCGGCGCACGCGAACGGGTAGGTGGCCAGGTACACGACCGCGTCGGACAGCGCCGCGACCCCCGTCGAGGACGTCGTGACCTCCAGCCCCCCGAAGGACGGAACCGCACCGACGGGCGCGCGGACCGACTGGTCGAGCGCGCCGTCGTCGAGCACACCGTGCAGCGCGTAAGCCTCGGTGGTGGCGGGCGACCACACCGGCAGTGACACCGTGGCGGCGTCGGCGTCCGGCCCCGATGCCGCGGCGACCTCGAACCGGGCCTGCCCCACCGCGTCGGTGACGGCCGGGAACCGGACTTCGGCGCGGTCGTGTCCCGGCACGACGAGGCGGCGGCCGGCACCTGCTGTCAGCGATGCGTTGCCCGCCCGAACGGCCACATCGACGTCGAGGGGAACGTCGGACTGGTTCTGGATGACCACTGGCAGCGCGAAGGTGTCGCCCCAGGTGAGGAATCGCGGCGCTGACGGGCGGACCATCAGCGGCAGGCGGGCGGTCACCGAGGACTCCCCTACCCCGAAGCGGGCTGCTCCGTCGGTCGCGACGGCGAGGACGCGGTAGCGGGTGAGGTTGTCGGGCAACGTGACCGGGACGGCGGCCCGCCCGTCGGCATCGGTGGTGACGGCTGCCGCGAACAAGGCGAGCGCGTTGAAGTCGGTGCGGGCACGGATCGGTGACGGTCCGGCGGACTCCGGATACATCGCCCCGCCGGGCGCGGGCATAGCCATCCGGAACGCCGCGCCGGTCGGGACGCATTCCTCCTCGAGTAGCCCGGGATGTTCTTCGGGCGTCGAGAGCGGGTCAGGTCGGGCGAGCAGCACCCGTGAGCGCGACCGGGTCATCGCAACTCCGGCATTCCGCTCCGGGTAGAACACGTCGAACGGGTCGGGGCTCGTGTACGCCGCGACGGCCAGCACCGCCTCGTCCACCACGATGACGGTGGTGCCGGCGTGGGCCACCGGCGCTCCGTCGGCGCCGGTCACCGCCAAATCCAGCGCGGTGGACTCCCCCGGCCGCAGCCCCGCTTCCCTCGGCGTGACCGCGACCGCCAACGTCCGGGAAACCGGCGGCACGGGCAGGTAGACGCTGGCGGAGGCGACGGCCGGACGGGTGGCGCCCGACGGCGCATCCTGCCTCGCGACGGCCCCGGCGAGC
>DAONOU010000393.1:0-1570 GCA_035409265.1 Arachnia sp.
CGGGCAACTACAACCCGAAGACCGCGCGCATGTACGAGGACATGGGCCTCCTGACCTCGAACCCGATCATCACCGACGACGTCGCGCGCCTGTTCAACCACCTGTCCGGCATGACTCAGGAGACGAACTACCGGCGCCTGCTCGTCGCCCCGCACGGCATCCGGCGGGGCCTGCTCGAGCGCGTCGAGAACGAGATCGCCAACCATGCGGCCGGGTTGCCGTCGGGGGTCAAGATCAAGGTGAACTCGGTCGTCGACGAGGCTCTGATCGACGCGCTGTACCGCGCGTCCCAGGCCGGCGTCCCCGTCGACATGCTTGTCCGCGGCATCTGCACCATCCGTCCGGGCGTGCCCGGCCTCAGCGAGAACGTGCGCGTCCGCTCCATCCTCGGCCGCTTCCTCGAGCACTCGCGGGTGTTCTGGTTCGCGGGCGGCGGGCGGCCGACCGTCGGGATCGGGTCGTCGGACCTGATGCACCGCAACCTCGACCGGCGCGTCGAGGCCATCGTCTCGCTGACCCACCCCGACCACATCCGGCAGGTCGAGGACCTGTTCGAGCAGGCGTTCTCGCCCGGGGTCGTCCACTGGGAGCTCGAGGATTCCGAGTGGATCACCCACACCACCGACGAGGAAGGCACTCCCCTGACCGACCTGCAAGAGTCCCTCATCCAGCAGGCCAAGGCCAGGCGCGCCACCCGATGACGAAACGGGCGAAGGTGCGTGCCGCGGGCGCCGTCGTGCTGCGCGGGGAGGGCGACGACCAGGAGGTCCTGCTCATCCACCGGCAGCGCTACGACGACTGGTCCCTGCCGAAGGGCAAGGGCAAGGTCGACGAGCTGTCCCCGTCCACCGCGGTGCGCGAGGTGCTCGAGGAGACCGGCTACGTCGTCCGCCTCGGGCTGCGGCTGCCGACGATCCGGTACAACGTGTCGCGCGGCCCGAAGACGGTCGAGTACTGGCGCGCGGTCGTCGTCGAGGAGCGCGAGTTCGTGCCCAACGACGAGGTCGACAGGACCAAGTGGATGAAGGTCGCCAAGGCGATGCAGAAGCTGACCTACAACACCGAGCGCCGCGTGCTCGCCGCCGCGCTCGTCACGCCGCACACCATCCCGCTGGTCCTCGTGCGCCACGGCAAGGCGATGCTGCGCCGGAACTGGACGGGCCGCGACCAGGAGCGCAGGCTCACCAGCCGCGGCCGCCGCCAGGCGAAGGAGCTGATCGCGGTGCTCGACGCCTACGGCGTGACGGCGCTGAAGTCGTCGTCGTCGACGCGGTGCGCGCAGACGCTGACCCCCTACGCGAAGTTCGCGGGCCTCGACGTCGTGACCGCCGACGTGCTGACCGAGGAGGAGGGCACGGTGCGGCCGAAGGACGTGCGCAAGTACATGGCGCGCCTCCTCGCCGACCTGGACCAGCCCACCGCCATCTGCGGCCACCGCCCGGTGCTGCCGCAGATGTTCACCGGCCTGGGCTTGGAGCCCCGCGCGATGGTCGTCGGCGAGGCGATCGTCCTGCACCGCGACGACGAGGGCCGCATCGTCGCGAGGGAGATCCACAAACCGACGGCGTGA
>DAONOU010000394.1:0-1563 GCA_035409265.1 Arachnia sp.
CCGTCGACCTCCGGGAGGAGCTCATCGGCGGTGGCAAGGTCGAGGCAGACGGATCCCAGGCGCAGCTCGCGCACCACCAACGCGAACGCGAGCTGGACGGCGGGATCGGCCTCGCCGGACAGGTCTCCGACGCGGCGCGCGAGGTGGAAGTCGACCAGGCTGAGCATGTGCGCGTCGCAGAACGCGGCGAGGACGCCGGTGGCGGCGATGGGTCGTTCACGCACGGCGGCCTCCCAGCAGCTCGGACGCTGCGACGGTGAGGCCCGCGGGCGGGAACCAGCCGAACACGCCGCAGCTCGAGCCGTCGACGATCGGGGTGGCCGCCCCGGCCATGCCGCGGACGAAGAGATAGCCCACGCCGCCGAGGTGCCGTGCGGGGTCGTAGCCAGGGAGGCGCGTTTCGAGGAAGCGGTGCAGCGCCACGCAGTACAACATCGCCTGCAACGGATAGTGCGCGGCCATCATGGCCTCGGCCATCGGCGCCTGCGCGTAGTGGCCGAGCGTCAGGTCGGCATCGGCGCTGGGAGCCAGGCGGTTCGTCTTGTAGTCGACGACGACGTAGCGATCGCCGGGCAGCCGGAGGACCGCGTCGATGGATCCGGTGAGGAAGCCGTTCAGGACCGCGTCGGCGGCCTCGGACGCGCGCAGCCTCGCCGGGTACGCGGCAAGCGGGTCATCGGCGGGGAGATGCGCTGCCATCAGGTCGGCGAGGTCCGCGAGCGTTGCGGGGGCGCCCGCGTCGGCGAGGGGAAGGTCGAAGTCGAGCTCCGGGAGCCGATCGGTGACGGGCAGGTCGGTGAGGGCGAGGTCTGCGACCGGCAGCAACGGGGTGCGGCAGACATCGACGACGGCCGCGGCAAGCCGGGCGGCCTCCGGCCTCGTCAGGCCGTATTCCGGGGCCAACTCCGCCACCAGCGCGTGGGTGTGCTCGTCGAGCGTGAGCGGAGACCAGTCGAGGCGCTCGAACACCGCGTGAACGAGCGTGCCGAAGCCCGCGCCCGCCGGGAGGTTCGCCATGGGGGAGCTGTGGTTGAGTCCTCGTGAAAGGTCGGGGCCTTTCGACGCGGTCGCGGTCGACTCCATCAACGCGCCCGGCTCAAGGAGCGCAGACGTGCCCGGCTCGACCAGCGGTGGTTCGTCGGCGACTGTTCCGTGAGCGGACTCGTGGAGGCCGGCGGTCAGGCCGGAGTACGACGTGCGTCGCCAGGTCTGGTCGACGACCCGGTCGAACGACGCCGCCGTCAACGCCGGCGGGGTCGAGGGCAGGCCGCCGCGCCACGGCGGCGGCGCGCTCGTGTCGGTGATGTGCGAGTCCCACACCAGGCCGGACGGCCAAGCCAGCGTCGAGAGCGGCTGCTTCGGCTTCCAGCCGCGGCGGGTGAGCAGATGCGTGAGCGGGCTGCGCGTGGTGGTGCTGTTCGCGCGGTCGACGTGCCACGCGATGGCCAGATGCTTCGCGCGCGTGAAACCGACGTAGAGCAGGCGCAGCTCCTCGGCGAGCGACTGCTTGTTCAGGTCCTTGGTCACGTCGTCGCGCCAGTCCGGGGTGGGGCCGACGTACAG
>DAONOU010000395.1:0-1557 GCA_035409265.1 Arachnia sp.
CGGCGGTCCTCAAGAGCGGTCAGACCAGCGGCGTGTGGGGCCTGCTCGGCGAGCCACTGACCACCGTGCAGATCGTGCGGGCGGGGTTCGACTGGGTCTGCCTCGACGCGCAGCACGGGGCCTTCGACGACACAGCTGTCGTAGCTACCATCCGGGCACTCTCCGCGCTTCCGGTCCGACCCCCGGTCGCCGTGCGCGTCGCGGAGCTTTCCGACGCCGCGATCGGCAGGGCCCTCGACGTCGGGGCCGACATCGTGATCGTCCCCATGATCGAGACGGTGGATCAGGCGGAGGCGGCGGTTCGCGCCGCGAACTATCCGCCGCGCGGCCGCCGTAGCTGGGGCCCGCTCGCCGCGCTGTGGGGCGGCGAGGCGCCGGCGGCCGCCGACGCCCGCACCGAGCTCTGGGTCATGATCGAGACGCGCGCCGGGCTGGAGTCCGCGGAGAGCATTCTCGCCGTCGACGGCGTCACGGGGGTGTTCGTCGGGCCTGTCGATCTCTCGCTCGCCCTGGGCACTGCTCTGACTACGCTGATCGCGGCCGACGCCGCCGACGACCCGCTCCCCTCGATCGCTGCAGCCGCACGCCGCGCCGGCACCCGAACCGGAATCTTCGCCGGCGACCCCACGCGCGTCGTCCCGCTGCGCGCCTTGGGCTTCGACGCGGTCGCCGTGACCACGGACTCCGCAATCCTGGCGCTGGGGTCCGCCGCAGCGCTCGGCTTCGCACCGAGCCGCGCATAACGCTGGCTATACAGCCAGCCCTGCGAAATACGGTCAGGGTTGGCTGTATAGCCAGCATTGTGCGCGAGCCCGGGCATGGATCTGTGGAATCGCGAGGCGCCACGGCAGGCATGGCGCGCCCGATGACGTGGCGGCATGAGCGCACTGACCGAGTACATCGACGCGTGGATCGCGAACGACGCCGACCGCGTCGCCGCCGCGGTCGCCGAGGACTGCATCATCACCGAGTGCTACGGCCCCGTCTACCGAGGCCGGGACTGCGCGCTCCGATGGGCGCAGGCGTGGTCACCGCGGGCCGGATCGCGCTCTCTACGAGTGGCAGGGAACCTGGCGCTGAGACCACGGACGACGCACTCCAGGATGTATCGAGCGGCGACCGCTTCAGGACAGGTCGTGGGCAAAGAAAAACCGGCATCTGAACTTGTCAGATGCCGGTTCTCGGCTTGTGGAGCTAAGGGGATTCGAACCCCTGGCCTCTTCCATGCCATGGAAGCGCGCTACCAACTGCGCCATAGCCCCGAGTTGTGGTCCCACAAGCGGTTCCCTTGCCGCCTTGCGGCGACTCGGAGAACTTTAGCGCATCTCCGCCCGCCTTGGAAAATCGGCGTTGACAAGGAGCTCCGCTGGGTCGGCCGACGGACGACCGACTAGGGCGGCTACTTGTCGTAGTGCTTGGCCAGCTCGCGCGCGAGCGCCGCGACGCCGAAGACGTCCTTCGACTTCGCCGTCGAGAATACGGGGACGCCCTCGGCCTCGAGTGCCTCCGCCGTCGGCTCGTCCCACGCGAGGACCGCGACGTGGTCCCGGTGACCCA
>DAONOU010000396.1:0-1545 GCA_035409265.1 Arachnia sp.
CATGAAGCCCGCGCTGACGACGAGGTCGGGCGCGTGCGCGTCGATCGCGTCGGCGAGGGCGGCGTCCCAGACGGCCCGGTCGGACCCGGCCGCGAGCGGGTGGACGAACGTCGCCACGCCCGCCGCCTCCGCCCGAGCCAGCGCCTGGATGCCCGCCCGATCGGAACCGACCGCCACCACCCGGGCACGAAGCTGGCCGGACGCCTCGGCGTCCAACACCGATTGAAGAAGGGTTCCCGAGCCCGACACCAGCACCACGAGTCGCAAGCTCATGGGCTCACCCTAGCGATCCGGTGACGGCGCCCTGACCCCGTTCCAGCCGGGCGGCGGCCGGGAAGTGGGCTTCGTTACACTGCAGCGGACGCGACCGAAGGAGGCAGACGTGAGCCGTCCGCGGCTGGCGATCGGGCCCGCGAACTACGCCGGCCAGGCTTACGCCTGGGCAGAGGCTGTGAACCGCCACCTGGACGCCGACGCCGTCGCCATGACGGCCGACCGGCGCGGTGCCGGCTTCCAGTTTGACTCGCACCGCCGCATCCCTCGCTGGAGCTTCTACAACCCACTCCTGTCGGGATCCCGCTCACGGCGTCTGCTGCGGCCCTACTCCCACGTGATCCTCGACGGCTACCGAACGCTGTTCTACGACCGGTCCGGACGAGGCTTCCGCGCCCAAGCCGAGCTTCTGAAGCAGCATGGACCCGCCTTGGGCCTGCTCGCTCATGGCTCGGACGTCCGCGACCCGGACGCCCACCTGTCGCGGCTGCCGCACTCGTATTTCACCGAGGGTGGTCAGGCCTGGGTGGACGAGCGACGCGCGATCACGGCGCGCAACCGGGAGACGGCCCGCAGCGTCGGCGTCCCGCTGTTCGTCAGCACCCCCGACCTGCTGCGCGACTTGCCGGACGCGACCTGGGTGCCGGTCTGCGTGGACGCGGCTGCCTTCGCCACCGACCGGACGCCGCTGGCCCGGCGCGTCCCGAAGGTGCTGTTCGTGCCCAGTTGGCGGCAGCCGCCCATCAAGGGGACGCAGCACATCGAGCCAGTCCTGCGCCGCCTCGCGGACGCCGGACGCATCGAGTACGTGGCGCCGTCCGGCGTCCCGCACGCCGAAATGATCGGCCTCGTGCAGGACGCCGACATCGTCGTCGACCAGGTCCAGTCGGGCTTCTACGGGGTCGCTGCGGTCGAGGCGCTCGCCGCCGGACGGGTCGTGATCGGCAGCATCGAGGGACTCGGTGACGTCATGCCGGAGCTGCCCCCCATCCTGGACGCCTCCCCCGCCACGCTGCCGGACGTCCTCGAGGGCGTGTTGACAGCGCCGGACGCCGCCGCGGCAACCGCAGCTGCCGGACCAGCCTTCGTCGCCCGATGGCACGACGGACGCGAGTCGGCGCGACGCCTGGCCGGCTTCCTCGGCCTCCCCGATAGGCTGGCGAGGTGACCGAACCCCGGATCGTCCACCTGAGCACCGTGCATCAAACGCGCGACAACCGGATCTACAACAAGCAGGTCCCTGCGCTGCTGCGCGCCGGCTACGACGCCACG
>DAONOU010000397.1:0-1528 GCA_035409265.1 Arachnia sp.
ACGGCCGCCTGATCCGGGTGGGTGTCCAGCACGCGCCGGGCCGCACCCGACGGCGTCAGCCCGTAGGCGCGCCGCCCGTCGGCGGCGTGGGGGCCGAGCGGCGAGAGCGCGCCGGGCAGAGCGACGTGCAGCGCGTCGAGCGTCTCAGCGTCGTCGATCGCGACCACCCACAGCAGGCAGCCGCCGACCAGCGACGCCCGAACCGCGCGGGCCAGTCGTTCCGGGTCGAGGACGAGATCGGGGGTGACCTCGCGGACCTGGCGTGGCCCGAGCGCGGACAGGCGCTGCGAGTGCGCCACCCGCCGGACCAGGACGGGGTCGAGGGGAAGGTCCTCGACGGCGGCGCTCTCGAAGACGGCGTGCGGCCGGATGAGGAACGCGTTGCGCAAGATCTGAGCTTCGGGTCTACAGCAGGTTCGAGAACAGGCGGGCGGCGGAGTTACGGAAGCGGCGCGCCCAGTTCCAGCTGTGGACGTCGGCCAGGGTCAGGGGGACGCAGTCCTTGAGGTCGGCCTCGAAGATCTCCTCGGAGCGGCGCGCGGCGTCGAGGTCGTAGATCCACACCATGAGCTCCTTGTGGAGGCGCAGGCTGCGGATGTCCAGGTTGAGCGTGCCGATGCTCGTGGCCTTGCCGTCGACGGTGAGCGACTTGGCGTGGAAGAAGCCCTTCTCCCAGCGGTAGATGTTGACGCCCGCCTTCAGCAGCTCCTCGAAGTAGGTCTCGGCGGCGTACCAGGGGATCTTCTTGTCCAGCATGCCGGTCAGCAGCAGGTCGACCCGGACGCCGCCGGCCGCGGCGTTGGTGATGGCCTGCATGGTCTCCGGGTCGGGGACGAAGTAGGGGGTCTGGATGAGGACGCGGTCCTTCGCGCCGGTGATGGCCACCTGGTGGGCGCGCGTGGCGCTGAGCCAGGGGTCGTCGAAGCCGTGGTGCACGGTCTGGACGATGATGTCGCCGGGCGGCAGCGACGGGTCGGGGTAGTAGCGCTCGTGGAAGAGGTCCTCGCCGTCGACCTCCAGCCACCTCACGTCGAACAGCTTCTCCAGGTCGGCGACGCCCGGGCCGGTGAGCCGCAGCCCGGTGTCGCGCCACGCGGGGAATCGCTTCCCGCCGTCGATGTACTCCTGAGCGACGTTGAAGCCGCCCGTGTGGCCGATCTCGGCGTCGACGACGGTGATCTTGCGGTGGTTGCGGTAGTTGAGCTTCGAGATGCCGGTCATGTCGAACCTGACGATGGCGCCCGCGTCGCGCAGCCGCTTCATCGTTCGACGGCTGTACGGCGCCGAACCGAACCAGTCGTTGAGCACCCGGACCTCGATGCCCGCGTTGAGCCGCTCGACGAGGACGTCGGTGATCCGGTCGGTGAGCGCGTCGTCCTTCCAGATGAAGTAGCTGATGTGGATGAAGGTCTGAGCCGCCGCGAGGTCGTTGACAAGCACGTCGAAGTACTCGTCGCCGTGCTCGTAGATGTCGCAGGTGCGTACGGTCATCGGCGGCGTCTCGGCGAGGTTCGTGATCAGGTTGGCG
>DAONOU010000398.1:0-1522 GCA_035409265.1 Arachnia sp.
GTGCGTGCTGTTCGATCCGTGCGTCGACGAAGATGAGGGTGTTCTGTGCTGCTCCGGTGTCCAGTGCCATGTATGCGTCCCGTGTTGGAGGTGCCCATCCACGGATCGCGGAAGCATCCAGGGGCGGGATCGTGGGCAATGCCGATCTCGACCCTGGCTCCGGGCCAACAGCCCGGAAGGACGCGTCCCTTTGGGGATTCGTGGTTGTTGTGGGTATTTTCGAGAGGGGACGGATCAGGAAGCGGGGGGATAAACGGCGGCGAACCCGGTCAGTTCGTTCCACATGACAAAAATCACGGTTCGAATGTGACGAAATGCACTGTGGCGACGAAATGCGCGGTGCTCAACGCTTCGGGGGAGGTCCGGCGCGTGCGCGGCCGGCCGCCCGGCGGTTTCAGCCCGGGCGTCCTTCGCTGGCAAAGCGCGGCATCTGCACCAGCACCCGTACGAGCTCCGACTGACGGATCACGCCGAGCTTCTCGTAGACCTGACGCAGCTGGGTGCGGACCGTGGCGATCGACACCCGCCGGTCGCTGGCGATGCGCTCCGGCGTGTGCCCCTGCGCTACGCCGATCGCCACCAGCGCCTCGGCCGGCGTGAGGTCGTAGGCGGTGCAGATCAGCAGCGGGTCGAGGCAGACCTCGCCGCCGAGCGGGCGGGCGACCGCCACGGCACACGGGTGATCACCGAAGGCATGGAGCGAGGGGTCGGGGTGCACCGGCAGGAGCACGACGATCTGCCCCGGCTGACCCCCGACGGGCGCAAGTCGGACGACGCGGCGTGGCGCTTCGGGCGCCGCGTGCGGAGGAGAAGCTGAGGGCGATGCCGCCGGTGACGGTGCCGATCCGTCGAGATCGAGTTCGAGTTCGAACAGCGCGGAGGCCAGCGCGCGGCTGCCGTCGATCTCCTGGGCGTCGAGGAATCCGTCGCGCTCGCACAGTGCGCCGCCCGAGCGCAGCAGCCGGTCGGCAGCGGGATTGCAGTACCCGATCAGGCGAGTGGAGTGCACGGCCAGCACCGCCTGGTCGAGCGGGTCGAGCAGCGCATGGTCGGCGAGCATGCGCGGATGATCGCGTTGCACCGCGACGAACAGGGCGAGCGCACGGCTCAGGTGGCTGCGCACGCGTTCGAAGCGGGCGATCTCGGCGGCCGACATCGGCTGCATGTCGACGGAGCGGTGCAGCCCGACGAACACGACGAACTCGTCGGTGTCGATCAGCTTGGTTGCGGACATGTGCCGCCCGCCCCACGGCACCAGGTAGTCCCGGAAGAACGGGTGCGTGGCGACGAACGTGTCGTCGAAATGCTCGTGGTCGTGGAACCACGCGCCGAGCGGGATCGGGGTGGCCAGCGGAATGCGCGGATTGATCGCGTGATACGTGGTGATGTACTGCAGCCATCCGGCCGCCGGCGGTCCGCCGCGTCCGAACGAGAACATCGGCGAGCCGTTCGCCTTGAACACGCCCAGGATCTGGACACTCCACAGGCCGAACACGTCCATCAGGGCCGCGCAGACATCCGC
>DAONOU010000399.1:0-1518 GCA_035409265.1 Arachnia sp.
TCGCCGATCGCGATGTAACTGGAGTAGAGCGCCATGGTTCGATCTCACCACATCGGGCGCCGGGCCCGGTGCACGGGCTGTCGGCGCGAGCCACCGATAAACTGGTGCAGCCAAGCCTCTGTAGCTCAATGGAAGAGCAGTTCCGTCCTAAGGAAAGGGTTGGGGGTTCGAGTCCCTCCAGGGGCACGAAAGGGTGACGCCCTCCGCTGATCGAGCTTGTCGAGATCAAGGAGGACGTCACCCTTTCGTATTCGTGGGTGGCTCCGTGAACTCCTATCGCGCTGTGTTTCTTCGCCCGGCACGCGCGGCGAAGTCATCCAAAGCACTGAGCACAGGCTCCGCAAGCCATATCCGATTGCGGCGTTTCGAATTGGCCGCCCTCAGCACCCCTCGTTCCACGAGCGCATTCAGAGCGCGGAACACGGTCGGTGGGGCAATGCCGAGTTCACGAGCGACGATGTCCGAGTTGAGAACCGGGTGGGCGAGGGCGAGCACACTGACTCGGCGCGCCGCGGCATCGGAACGGAGGCCGCGCATCCGGACGTCCCAGTCGGACTCGATGGCCTCGATGTCGCGGACGAGCTGGCGACCGTTGAGGACCGCGTAGCCGGCCGCGCGAGTGAACGCTGTGACGATGGGTCGGAGCTCGCCGCGCCGATACGACGTGAGCGCGTCGTAATAGTCCTTCACGTCGTGAAGCAGGCCAGCTGAGACTGGCACCGTGATGTTGGTGGTGACCCGCGCGTGGCGCAGCAGCGCCTGCACGAGCGCGCGGCCGGTCCTGCCGTTGCCGTCCGGGAACGGGTGGATGGTCTCGAAGTGGGCGTGGGCGATCGCGACCTGGGCCAGCGAGGGGATGTCGACTCGACCCATGAACTCGATCAAGTCATCGATCGCCGCTGGCACGCGGTCGTGGTGAGGAGGAACGAAGTCGGCCAGATGAGGGCTGAGGGAGTCGCCGCCGATCCACACCTGCTCGTTTCGCCACCCTCCCGTCAGGGCGGGCGCATGGGAGCCGAGGAGGGCGGTCTGCATCGCGATGATGCTCTCACCGTTGATCCTGTCGGCAAGGCTGAGGGCGGCTTCCATTGTCCGGACGTTACGCACGATCAGGGCAGCGTTACCGGTCTCGCGTTCGCCGAGCTCGGCCTCGGCGATGGCGCGGGCACCGCTGGTGAGGTTCTCGATCTCGGACGAGGAGGCCGACTCGGTGCGCAGGAGGATCGAGGCGAACGGGAGTCCGCCGGGTCCGACCTCGGCGTCGAATCGCGTGAGCAGCTGAGTGGCCTCGTCGATCTCTGCCGCAAGGTCGGCGGGGATGTCGATAGAGAGGTCGGCGATCGGCGGAACGATGGCCGACGAGTAGGGCTGACGGATGCGTTCGCGTTGGGCGCGGGTGAGATGGTCGCTGTTGATGCGCGAGACCCACGGACGCTGTTCGTTTTCGACAGCCGGCCAGCCGAGCGGCCTCGAGGCGTCCGACTTAGGATTGGCCATGTCGTCACTCGCTTCCTAAGT